>JABFWJ010000117.1 GCA_013362295.1 Thermoleophilia bacterium | reverse complement strand
ATCCGCGCCGGCGCGCGTCGGGATCTCCCATCCATCCACCGAGAAATCGGGGTTGACAGCGATACCAGTGTGGCGTAAAACCGTGACAGGTTCGTCACTACACGCACGCTGATTTTGGGGGGCGGCGTGAGGGAGGATCCGCGTTGCCTCTCCCTCGAGCACGAGGGCTCGTCCGATCTCCTAAGACCGCGCTCGCAGGCGCGGGCGTCCCCCCGGCATCTGCCGAGGGCGGGCGCCGTACTTCACGCCTGCGGCCGGCGGCGGCGCTGTACATCTGCTGTGTCGTAGCGCTCGCCGTGGGAGGCGCGCTGCTCGGGTTCCGGCTGCTGCAGACGGGAGGCACGGACCGCCCGGTGCACGTCGGGCCTTCCGGTCTCGGCGTGCCGTTCCGGACGAGCTTCGGCTCCCTCGAGGTGGAGAGCGTGGAGCAGATCCAAGGCCTGACGCCCAAGGCGCTGGCCGGAATGACGCACGGGATCCACAGCCTCGTGCAGGCGAACCAGATGCAGGTGCAGCTCGTGATCGCCCTGCGGAACGCAAGCGGCAAGACGATCGTCTACGACCCCGCGGACTTCGCGCTCCGGCTCGTACGTCCAGGCGGGAAGGTGCAGCGCTTTGCGTCCGTGACCACGAGCGTTCGAGCGGGTCGCCTGGCCGCGAGGTCGGCGATGGAGACGACCATCGGGTTCGTCATCCCGCGCTTCAACCCGAAGGGGGCACGGATCTCATTCGAGCTCCGCGAAACGGATCGCGCACGTTTGACCCTCGACCTAGGACCGGTGCGACCTGGCGGATCGCTCGCGGCCGTGCGGGCGGCTCTGAACCAAGCACACCAGCATTAACCCTGCGACAACGCGGCCAAGGAGCTTGCGGCAATGATTGTGATTCGATCTGCCTTGCGGCACGGCGTCGTCCGCGCTGCGCTGGTCATCGGGGTCGTCCTCGCATACGGGGTGGGCCTCTGGATGACCCTTCTACGTCACTTCGAGGGCGGCCACCACCACGGCGGCCCATCGCTGCTCGTCCACTGGCTCGGTGCGGCGACGATCGCACTGCCGTTCGTCATCCTCTCCGTCGGGTCGGCGCTCGCGCTGGCGCGGTCGCTTACTGGACGTGAACACCACTCGTTGTTCGCGCGCCGGGCGGTCGCCGCTGCGGCCGCGGCACCGGCGGCCAGCCTCGCCTTCGCCGCGGCGTATCCGGCGCGGGTCTGGTTGTTCGGCGCGAGCGAGGTCGATGCGTTGCCGCCTCCGGTGCGGATCGCGCGCGACACGTTGCTGTCGCTGGCGATTGCGCTCCCGGTGGCTGCGCTCGGTGCATCGCTGGCGCTCCGCGAGGGCCGTGCCCGGCACGTCGCTCGCGTTCGGCTCGTCGCTCTCGCCGGTGCCGCGTGTCTGGCGGCCGCCCTCGGCGGATCGGTCCATGCGGCCGATCCCGGCCCGGGTGCGCCCTGTCCGGTGGGTGCGCCGGTGAAGAGCTTCGACGTGCAGGCGATCAACGTCGACATCACGCTCAACCGCTTCGGCGACCACGACCCGACCGGGAAGATGTACGTCCTCTCGAACCGCGTCGGGGACGTGCGCGCGGAAGAGCATGCGCCGCTTCCGAACCGGGTCTCGACCGGGCTGCGCGAGGACCCCATCCAGGCGCTCGTCATCCGGGCCAACGAGGGCGACTGCGTGCAGATCAACTTCACCAACAATGCGTCGGGTGGCCCGTTCGGCGTGCACATCGACGGGCTCTCCTTCGAGTCGGGCTCGTCGGGTGACGAGGTCGGCCAGAACTTCCCATCGGACGTCGCGCTCGGCGCGTCGCGCATGTACCGCTACTTCGTGCCGAACGACCCGACGCTCGAGGGCGCGCACTACATGCGGCCGGGGCCCGGCAACCGGCAGGCGGTCGCGCACGGGCTCTTCGGCGTGCTCGCGGTGGAGCCGCCCGGATCGTCGTACCTCAACGTGACGACCGGCGCTCCGCTCGAGTCCGGCTGGGAGGCGAGCATCGTCCCCGGCAACGGCCGGCCGGCGTTCCGCGAGTTCGTGCAGATCTACCACGAGGTCGGCGACGAGGACTTCCTGATCTCGACCAAGGACGGGGACTTCGTGCCCCAGGTCGACCCGTTCACGACTTCCTACCGGCCGGACGCGCGGGCGATGAACTACCGCTCCGAGGCGTTCATGAACCGGCTCGCGCAGGCGCCCGAGCAGGAGTCGCAGGGCTACGGCTCCTACACGTTCGGCGACCCCGCGACCCCGATGATGCGCGGGTACCTGAAGGACCCGACGAAGATCCGGCTCGTGCACGGCGGGGGCGAGATGTTCCACGTCTTCCACCTGCACGGCGGCGGCGACCGCTGGCGCTTCAACCCGCTCGCCGATCCCACGAACGACTACGGGAAGACCGGGCTGAACAAGCAGGCGATCGAGACGTCCCAATCGACCCGGCTCGACTCGCAGGCGATCGGCCCGGGTGAGAGCTACAACCTCGAGATCGAGGGCGGCGCCGGTGCCGTTCAGCAGGCGGCCGGCGACTTCCTCTACCACTGCCACATCGCCGAGCACTACATCTCCGGCATGTGGAGCTTCTGGCGCGTCTACAACACGAAGCAGCCGGATCTCGCGCCGCTGCCCGATCGTGTGCCTCCGCCCGACGCCGTCGACTCGTCGCAGCTGATCGGGAAGACGTTCAACGGCACGACGATCTCGGCGGGCTACCTCGACTGCTGGATCCGGCAGCAGCTGCCGCCCCAGGGCGTGCCGCACAGCGACCAGGATTCCTCGGTCTGGAACTGGACGACCGCCCCGTCGAACCCGCAGATCTACCTCGGCGAGCCGGAGGACAAGGGGCCGTGGCCGGATCTGCCGAACCTCAGCGCGGCGCATCCGGGCTCGCTGATCACCGACCTCGCTCCGGGGCAGATCGTCTCGACCCCGAGCGGCGACCGGCCGAAGATCATGTTCGACCCGACCAACGGGCGGCCCGCCTGGCCGCTGATGCGGCCGCACATCGGCGACCGGCCGCCGTTCTCGGGGAACGGGCACACGGGAGCGCCGTGGCTCGGCGAGACCGGCAACGTCCCGATCCCGAACGGGCCGAGCGTCAATCCGTACGCGGGTCGGAACGACGGGCTCTGCCCGAACAGCGCACCGCTGCGGAAGTTCAACGTCGTCGCGATCACGCTCCCGATCAAGAACACGAAGACGCTCACCGACCCGACCGGGATGATCTACACGCTCGCCCAGGACAAGGACGGCGTGTATGCGGGCACGAAGCCGGCGCAGCCGCTGGCGATCCGCTCGAACATCGGCGACTGCGACGCGGTCACGCTCACCAGCGAGGAGACCGACGCCACCCAGGCGAGCGGCTTCGCGAAGGTGAACATGCACATCCACCACGTGCAGTTCGACCCCAACGCGTCCGACGGCGTGATCACCGGCATGTCCTACGAGCAGTCGGTGCGGCCCTACAAGGCCGAGGACCCGACCCTGACGGCCGCAGCGGCCGT
>JABFWJ010000074.1 GCA_013362295.1 Thermoleophilia bacterium | reverse complement strand
TGGTCGGGGCACGGCGCGCCGATCTGGCTCACCTCGAACGAACGCTCGGACGAGGCGAACGCGACCGCCTCGGGGCTCCTGTCGACCTCGAGCACGAGCCCGTCGGCATCCGCGAGCAGCGCGCCGCGGAGCACCGGAAGGGAGCGCTCCAAGAGCTGGTCGACGCTCCCTTCCGCGAGCTCCGCGGCCTTCCGGCCCCCCAGGCCGAAGCGGCCGCGCCCCGCGTCGTCGATCGCGCGCGCCGCGCGCGAGACGAACTCGATCGTTGCCTCGTAGCTCTCCTCGCCGGTGTCTCCCCACGTGACGAGCCCGTGCTTCTCGAGCAGGACCGCGCGCGCCCCCGGGTGCTCCTCGAGCAGCGAGGCGATCCGGCGGGACATGTCGAAGCCCGGTCGCTGGTAGCCGAGCCAGACGGCCTCGTCGCCGAACGCTTCGTCCGCGAGCCGGCGTCCGCCGGGTGTCGATGTGAGCGCGATCACCGCGTCCGGATGCGTGTGGTCGACGTGCGTCGCCGGAATGAACGCGTGGAGCAACGTCTCGATCGACGGGCGCGGCTGCACGGGGCGCGTAGCGCTCTGCAGCAGGTGGGCGACCATCGCGGCGTCGTCCATCGTCTCCCGCGCGCGCAGCGGCACCAGCTCGTCGAGCCGCAGGCCGGCGAATCCCGCGGCCGTGATCGTCGCGAGGTCTGTGCCCGACCCTTTCACCCAGAGGACGTTGACGTCGCGCTCGACGTGGTCGCGCACGATCTCCTTCGACGACGTGTTGCCGCCGCCGACGTTCGCGAGCGCCCGGTCTGCGCCGAGGAGGTTCGAGCGATAGACGAGACAGTCGAGGACGGACAGGCCGTTCGCGATCGACTCCTCCCAGCGGTTCGCCGGCTCCGGGATCCCGTGCAGCGTCCCGAGCTCGGTCATACCGCGACCTCGACGTCGGCGCCGAGCCGCGCAAACCGCTCGCGTGCTTCCTGCCAAACGGCGTCGTCGTCCGGCTCGTAGGTGCGCGGCGCGAACGACGCGCGGACGACGTCGCGCGCCTCGTCGAGCGTCGACAGCTCGCCGAGCGCCATCGCCTGCACCAGGAGGTTGCCGAGCAGCGTCGCCTCCTCGGGGCCGGCGAGCACCGGCAATCCGGCCGCGTCCGCGGTCCACTTGCACAGCAGCTCGTTTCGCGCGCCCCCGCCGACGACGTGCAGCTCCGCCGGGTCGACGCCGGCGGCCCGGCGTAGGGCATCGACCGTTCCCGCGTGCTTGAGCGCGAGGCTCTCGAGCACGCAGCGCGCCGTCGCTCCCGCATCGGTCGGCTCGGGCTGGTTCGTCTCCCGGCAAAACGCGCGAATCCGGCTGGGCATGTCGCCGGGCTCGAGGAAGACCTCCGCGTTCGGATCGACGAACGAGCGGAGCGGAGGCGCGGCCCGCGCGAGCTCCACGAGCTCGTCGAAGGAAAGCTCCAACCCCTGTGCGGCCCAAGCACGGCGGCACTCGTGTAGGAGCCACAGCCCGGTCACGTTGCGCAGTAGGCGGAACGTTCCGGCCACGCCGCCCTCGTTCGTCAGGTTCGCTGCATACGTGGCGTCGGTGATGACCGGGCTCTCGACCTCGACGCCCACGAGCGACCACGTACCGACGCTGAGGAACACCGAGCCCGGGCTCCGGAACGGTACGGCCGCGACGGCGGATCCCGTGTCGTGCGTCGCGGCGGCCACGACGATCGCGCTGCCCAGGCCGTCGACGGCGACGCGCCCGAGTTGTGTGCCCGGCTCGACGACCTCCGGGAAGAGACGCACCGGAATCTCGAGCCGTTCGAGCAGATCGGCCGCCCACGCGCGTGCGTTCGGATCGAAGCATTGCGTGGTCGTCGCGTTCGTGAACTCGCTCGTGCGGCTGCCGCAGAGCCAGTGGTGGAAAAGATCCGGAACGAGCAGCAGCCGTTCGGCTGCGTCGAACGCCGGATCGCGATCGGCGGCCATCGCCGCGAGCTCGAAGACGCTGTTGATCGGCAATAGCTGGATGCCGGTCCGGTCATAGAGCTCGCGCGGCGGGACGCGGGCGAATACCGTCGGCGCCGCCGCCGCGCGCCGCGCGTCGCGATAGTGCACGGGGTTCTCGACGAGCGCGCCCGAGCGGTCGAGCAGGCCGAAGTCGACGGCCCACGAGTCGACGGCCACGGAGTCGACGTGCCCTGCAGCGCGCAGCCCGTCGAGCGCTTCGGCGTAGAGGCGGCGGATGTCCCAGCGCAGGCGGCCCGACTCCTCGATCGGCTCGTTCGCGAACCGGTGCGCCTCCGAGACCGCGAGCCGGGAGCCGTCGAATCTGCCGACGGCGACGCGCCCGCTCTGTGCGCCGAGGTCGACGGCGGCCAGCACGCGCATCAGCTCGTCTCCCGTTCGTTGCGGACGGCCCGGCGCAGGTCGCGCGGGCGAACGGGCATGGGCTCGCGCGGCCCGGGATCGGCGGTGATCACGTCGATGCCCGCGGCTCGCCAGGCTTCGACCTCTTCCGCGGGCGCCCCGGAGTCGGTGACGATGCCGCTGAGATCGTCGGTCTGGACGAACGCGAGCAACGCGCTCCGGTGCCATTTCGTCCCGTCGAGGATCCCGTACACCTGCTCGCAGGCGTCTGCCATCTCCTGCTTGATGCGCACCTCGTCCGGGTTGAGGTCCATGAGGCCGCGCTCGAGACTGAGCCCGCGCGCGCCGAGGAAGCCCTTGTTGATGCGGGTCGTGCGGAGCACGTCGGTGCCGAGATCGCCGACCAGCGACATCGCAGAGAGCCGCAGCGTGCCTCCGGTGACGAGCACCGTGATTCCGGGAGCATCCGCGAGCGCGGTCGCGACCAGCAGGCCGTTCGTCACGACGACGAGCTCGCGCTTGCCGCGCAGCTCGAGCGCGAGGTAATACGCGGTCGTGCTCGCGTCGAGCGCGACGGCCTCCCCCTCCCCGACGAGGGCGGCCGCGGCCCGGGCGATCGCGCGCTTGCGCTCCACCTCGAGCCGTAGGCGCAGGTCGAAGCCGACCTCGGACTGTCCGTGGTGCAGCGCGCGCACGCCCCCACGGACGCGCGCCACGAGCCCCTGCCTGGCGAGCGTCGAGAGGTCGCTGCGGATCGTTACCTCGGAAACCGAAAAGGCTTCCGCAAGTTCCGCAACGTGAACCGAATCCCGTGTCTCGAGCAGTTGCAGGACCTGCCGCATCCGCTCTTCCTGCGAGAAACCGAGGAAATCGCGCGGCCGTTCGATACGCGCGACCCTACAACGCCCGCCGCCGTCGCGTCAATAGCGCTTTCGAAACAAGTTGAATCGAAAGCGAATTCGTAAATGGCTCCCGAATGGTGCAGACTCACGCTCATGGACGAGAACTCCGCACTCTCACGGCTGGGCGCGCTCCAGATCGAGACGCCGTCCTGGGGGTACGGCAACTCGGGGACGCGCTTCCACGTCTACCCCTGGCCGGGCGCCGCGCGGACCGTGCAGGAGCGGATCGCCGACGCTGCGCTCGTACACCGCTTTA
>JABFWJ010000280.1 GCA_013362295.1 Thermoleophilia bacterium | reverse complement strand
CGAGCTCGCCGTGTGCGAGCGACTCCTGGATGCCTTTGTCGACCGCGGGCCGGAACCCCTGCGGGATCACTCCGCCGACGATCTTGTCGACGAATTCGTAGCCGATGTGGTCGTCGAGCGGCTCGATCGTGATCACGCAGTCGCCGAACTGGCCGCGGCCGCCGGTCTGCTTCTTGTAGCGACCCTGCGCCCGCGCCTGGCCCTTGATCGTCTCGACGTACGGCACGCGGGGCTGGTGCAGCTCCATCTCGACGCCGAAGCGCCGACGCGCCCGCTCGACGGCGACCTCGACGTGCACCTGGCTCATGCCGTCGAGCAGCTCCTCGCCGGTCTGCTGGTCGCGGCGCAGCCTGAGGGTCGGATCCTCCTCGCCGAGCCGCCGCAGCGCCTGTGCGACCTTCTCCTCGTCACCCTTCGTCTTCGCGGTCACGGCGAAGCTCATCACCGGCTCCGGGAAGCCGAGCGCAGGCGGCTCGAGGTCGTGCTCCGCATCGACGAGCACGTCGCCCGTCTGCACGTCCTTCAGCTTCGCGACGGCGCCGATGTCGCCTTCCCCGAAGCCGTCCGCCTTCTCGTGCTCCTTCCCCTCGAGCGTCATCAGCGAGCCGAGGCGCTCCTTCGAGTGGTCGCGGTGGTTGACGAGCGTCGTGTCGGCGCCGACCTCGCCGGCGTAGACGCGGAAGATCGAGATCCGCCCCGCGAACGGGTCGGCGACGGTCTTGAAGACGAACGCGGCGACCTTCGCGTCGGTCTCGATCGGCGAGCCCTTCTTTGCCGGGCTCGGGACGCCTTCCACGATCAGGTCGAGGAGCGCGTGCGTGCCGAGGTTCTTGGTCGCGACGCCGCAGGCGACGGGATAGATCTCGTCCCGCGTGACCGCGTTCTTCAGGGCGGCGGCGATGTCGGCCGCCGGAATCTCCTCGCCGCCGAGGTAGCGCTCCATGAGCGCCTCGTCCGTCTCGACGACGGCGTCGAGGAGCTTCGTGCGGTACTCCTCGACGGTCGCGGCCATGGCGTCGGGGATCGGGGCGGGATCGCCCTCGCGGCCGCCCGACGGGTCCAGGTACGCGCAGTTGTGCAGCAGGTCGACGATGCCGGTCAGCTCGTGCTCGGACCCGATCGGCAGCTGGATCGCGATGCACCGGTCGGAGAGCTGCTCGCGGACCGACTCGAGCGCGCGGTAGAAGTCCGCCCGCTCGCGGTCGAGCATGTTCACGAAGACGACGCGCGAGAGCTCGAGCTCATCGGCGCGCGCCCACACGCGGGCTGTGTTCACCTCCACGCCCATCACGCCGGAGACGACGACCAGCGCGCCTTCGACGACGCGTAGCGAGGCGACCGTGTCGGCCTGGAAGCCGGAGTCGCCCGGCGTGTCGATGAGGTTGATCTTGCGACCCTGCCAGTCGAGGTTCACGAGCGACGCGGCGATCGACATCTGCCGCCGCTGCTCGTCTTCCTCCCAGTCGGAGACCGTGGTGCCCGCCTCGATCGTCCCCAGCCGGTTGCTCTTTCCCGCCTGGAAGAGGAGCGCCTCGACGAGCGAGGTCTTTCCCGTCCCGCGGTGGCCGACGACGGCGACGTTGCGGATCTTCCCGGCTTCGATGGGCATCGAGTCCTCCTGGCTGAGCGGTGGTGTCTCGTAAATCCTATGCGGGAAGCCGCCGCGGCGAGAACCGCGCCACGAGCGCCATCCCGGCGACGGCGTTCACCCCGCGAGCTGCTGCCAGGTCTGGTTCAGGGTGATGCCGCCGGTGCTCGAGACGAAGCGCCCGGGAAGTCCACGGCGGTCGAGCCACGACGGGCCGGCAGGTCCGAGCAGGAGCGCCGCTTTCGCGGCGACGTCAGCGGTGGCGCACGAGGAGGCGGCCACGGTCACGTCGCGCCACGGCGTCGTCGAGGGACCGCCGGTCGCCGGGTCGATCAGGTGGTGGCCGCCCTTCCACGCGCGCTTGGCGATGCTGCTCGTGGCGAGGCCGCCGCGATCGAGCGTGACGGTTCCGCCGCCGGGCAGCCCGACGACGAGCCGGACCGTCGTGGCGATGTCGCCGCCCGCCGCGACCCAGCCCGTGCCGAGGAGCGCGACGGCGTCGTCGACGGTCTTGCCCTTCACGACGCCGTTCAGGTCGAGGATCACCTCCTCGGTCCTGAGCAGGAATCGCCCGAAGAGAGTCACCGCTCCGAGCGGCGCCACGCGCCCCGGCCCGACCGCGACTTCGGACGTGGGCAGGCCGTCGAAGTCGCGGTCGTAGCCGGCCGCGACGAGCGCGGCACCGGCGGCAGGGGTGACCAGGCCGCCGGTTGCACGAGCCGCGCCGAGCGCCAGACGGAGCATCGACGCGAACTCCTCCGAGAGCGACGTCAGCCCGCGGGGCGCAGCATTGACGCGACTGAGCTCGGAGGACGGGAGAAACCTGCTGAAGCGGCGGTCACGCTCGTCGAAGAGCGCTCGCACACCGGCGTCGGGCACGCCGTCGGGGAGCACGATCTCGCAGCCCATGGAACGGAAGGCGTTCACGAGCCGGCGCTCTGCACGTCGGGCGCGCTCGAGGCCGACGACGGTGCGATCGCCGCGCCGCCGCCGAAGCTGAAGCCGTCGTCCTGCTCCTGCATCGCCGCCGGTGCCGTATCGGAAGCGGCGGCCCTCGCGCTGGCGGTGCGCGTCGCGGGGTGGGCGGCACGCGCCGCAGCGGCGATCAGCGGAAAGGCGCCCGCCGCTACGGCTGCGATCGAGTAGCGCCCGATCCGGAGGCGGCGGCGGGCGGCGTCGATGCGGGACTCGGGAGCTGCCATGCCTCGAGCCTGCTGGCGCGCCCTAAGTCACGGCTAAGACAGGCGTTAGGGTTTGCTGAGTCTTTTGGTTCAGGTGCCGCTGAAGTTCAGACGCGCTGAAGTTCAGACGCGCTGAAGTTCAGACGCGCTGAAGTTCAGACGCGCCGAAGTTCAGACACGCTGTGCGGCGCCGGCGAGGCGCGCCTTCAAGCGCAGGATCGCCTTCGTGTGCAGCTGGGAGACGCGCGACTCCGTCACGCCCAGAACCTCGCCGATCTCGCGCAGGGTCAACTCCTCGTAGTAGTAGAGCGTGACGACGAGCTTCTCCCGCTCGGGGAGGCGGGCGATCGCGTCGGCAAGCGCCTCGCGCATCTCGGTCTCGTCGAGCGCCTCCTGGGGCCGCGGGCCGCTCGTGTCCTCGATCGTGTCCAGCAGCGAGACCTGGTCGCCCTCGCCGGAGACCGACCAGAGCTCGTCGAGCGCGGCGATCGAGGAGCGTGAGATGTCGGTGAGCGACTCCTCCAGCTCGTCGACCGAAATCCCGACCTTTGCCGCGATCTGCTCGTCCGTGGGCGCCGTACCCAGCTTCGCCTCGAGCTCGGCGATCGCCCGCTCGATCTCGCGGGCCCGCGAGCGGACGGAGCGTGGGACCCAGTCCAGGGCCCGCAGCTCGTCGATGCTCGCGCCCTTGCTGCGGGAGATCGCATACGACTCGAACTTGATGTCGCGGCTCGGGTCGTAGC
>JABFWJ010000386.1 GCA_013362295.1 Thermoleophilia bacterium | reverse complement strand
AGGCCGCGCGCAGCGCGGCATGGCGTGCGAGCGCCGCCCACGGCCCGCGCTGCTGCCGGCCGAACGCGCGCCGCGCACGCTCGGCTTCGGCCCTGGCGAGCGTGAAATCTCCTTCCAGCAAGGCGGCCTCTGCCAGCACGAGCCGGGCTTCCGCGAGGTCGGAGGCGAGGTGCCTCCGCTCGAGCTCGGCGACCGCCTGTTCGGCCGTCCGCCGCGCCTCGCGGATCAGACGCGCCGAGAGCAGCACCTCGCACCGGTCGGTGAGGCGCGCCGCACGCGGGATGTCGTGCGCGCGCAGATAGTCGTCGGCCCGGTCGAACCAGGCGAGTGCGGCCGGCACGTCACCGCGGCGGCCCGCGGCGAATCCAAGGTTGTGGTGGACGCGGGCCCGCGCGAGCTCTTGGCCCAGTCCTTCGTAGAGCTGCTCCGCACGCACGAGATCGGTTTCCGCGGCCTTCCAATCGCCGAGGAATGCCCGGAGGACGCCGCGGTTGTTGAGCAACCGAGCCTCCCACAAGCGGTCGCCGGCACGCCGCAGGGCGGGAAGGGCCTGCCGGTAGCCGCGGAGCGCGTCCTCATGCCGTCCGAGGCGCTGGAGGATGAGCGCCCGCTGCATCTCGAGACGCGCCGCTTCGCGCCCCGTCGCGAGGACCGAGGCCGCCTCGACCTCCCGGAGCGCACCGCGGTTGTCGCCGGCGAACGCGAGCGTCAGCGACAGGCTCAAGCGTGCCTCGGCGGCCTCGTACTCGAGCTGGTGCTCGTCGGCGACCGTCACGGCCCGGCGCAGGTGGGACAGGGCCCCGACGATGTCGCGCAGCTCGCGCGACGCGAGGCCCAGCGCGCGCTCCGCGGTCGAGACAGCCGCCCAGTCCTCGCTGACCGCGCCGCCGCTAACGGCCGCCGCGGCCAGCGTGATTGCGCGGCGCGGATTGGTGCGCGCGAGGAGGACCGCGTCGTGTGCCCCCCGGCGCGCCTTCGATTCCGCTGCAGCTACAGCGTTATCCACTCCGTCTGAACGGTCATACCACCGGCCGCAAGACGGAGGCTGAGAGCGATTGGCCCGGCGGGAATGGGCCCGATGCGGAACCGGCCATCCTCGTCCGTCTCCACCTCGGTCGTCCCCTCGGCGTGGCGGACTCCGACGACGGCGTGCTGCGCGGGAGCGAGCTCGCCGATCAGCCGCAGGTCGCGGCCCGTTTCTTCCACCTCGATGTCGACCGTCAGGTCGGACGCCGAGAAAGTCAGGATGCGGGCCGCAGCGGCGCCGCGGACGAGTGTGAGCCGATCAGGGTCGAGCGCCGAGTCGTAGGTCAGTTCCGCCAGCTCCGCGTCGATCGTCCGCCAGGCCAGACTCGCCTTGGCGGCGAACGTGACCCGCTCCGGGACCGGATCGACCACGAGTCCCGCCACGCGCAGCTCCGCCAGGAAGTCTTCGTTGTGTGTATCGCCCGCGTTCATCTGGTCTCACCTGCCGTTTCGCTCGTTGCCGCCCGCCAGTGGGTCTGCACGATGTCTCCTTGAGTTCGTCGGTGCCGTTCGTCGTGGAAGAAGAGCGCTCACCGACCCCCTAGATACCGGCAATTTCGGGCCGGCGTTTCAGCTGCTCGAGGCACCGGGCGCGAGTCGGGCCGATGCTGCCGATCGGCATGTCGAAGGCTTCGGCGACGTCTTCGTAGCTCGGCGGCGGATCTGCCATCAGGACGCGGATCAGCATCCGGCAGCGCTCGGGAAGCGCCTCGACGGCCCGCCACAGCGCGGCCGTCCGCTCGGTGGCGAGCAACAGTGCCGCCGGCTCGGGCTCGGTCCCGACGGCGTCGAGATCGACGTCACCGTCGGCGACGAACCGGCCGGCGTGGCGGATCACGCGCAGGCACTCGTGCCGTGCGGTGGCGGCGAGCCAGGCTCCGACCCGCTCGGGGTCGCGGATGCGCCCGAGATGCTCGACGAGGCGCAGCCACGTCGTCTGGCTGACGTCGGCCGCGTCCGCCGGGGAGAGCCGGTGCGCACGCGCGATCGCCCACACAAGCCCGGCGAACCGGTCGACGAGCGCATCCCACGCCTGCTGGTCCCCCTCGGCAGCGGCACGCACGAGCTCATTGAGCCCGGTTGTCGACGGCGGGTGTTGTTCGGGTCGGCTCATCGTGGCGGCAATTCACGTGCCCGACGCCTCTCGTATTATCACAGCGTGAATGAGCGGGAAAGCACTGCCCTCGACCGCCGGACCAGATGGCTCGAGGGCCCCGACTCGCCGATCGGCAGCCACGACGACGAGCGCGGCGGCTATTTCTACGCCAAGGACGAGCTCCTCGTGGTCGAGGCGGACTTTCCCCGCCTCGAGCGCGTGCTCGCGCCGCTCGACATCAAGGTCGACCACGATCACGCCGGCAAGCTGGGCGTCGTTCGCCTCCGCCTCGGCTCCGGCCAGGACGCATCCAGGTTGCAGGTCCCGGAGATCCTCGCGCGCGTGCGCGCCGCCGACCAACCGCAGGATCGCGGCGGGAACGGCAAGCAGCCGGCGCTCCGCGTCGGCCCCAACCACGTCCTGAGCGGCGAGCCGGAGTACGAAGGCGGCCCGTACGGGCCAGCACGGCCTTCCGTCCCCGAGTACGAGGGCGGCGGATCGGCTGCCGCCAATCCGGCGGGCAGCGGCGGGCGGACTTCCCGCGACTCGCTCATCGAGCGGCTGATGCGCGGCCGCGGCCGCGGCAAGGGTGTGCGCGTCGTGGTGATCGACACGGGATACACCCGGAACGTCCACCCTGTGATGGACCAACGGGTGCGGTCGACGGGGACGCCCGAGCTCGACGCGCAGCCGAAGGACGGCCAGATCGACTACGAGGCCGGACACGGGACGTTCGTCGCCGGCTGCATCCTGCGGCACGCTCCCTGCGCGAGCGTCGAGGTCGTCGAGGTCCTCGGACCGGCGGGCTACGGCACCGAGCACGACATCGCACAGGCGATCCTCGATCACCCCGAAGCGGACGTGATCAACCTCTCGCTCGGGGGCTACACGGACGGCGACCATGTCCCGTGGTCCCTGAACGCGGCGTTGCAGAAGCTGCGGCCGCAGACCGCGGTCGTGGCGGCCGCCGGCAACAACGGCGCGTCCCGGCCCATGTGGCCCGCGGCGTTCAAGCGCGTGGTCTCCGTCGGCGCAGTCGACGACCGCGGTCAGCAGGCGCCGTTCAGCAACTTCGGCTGGTGGGTCGACGTCTGCACGTCCGCCGTCGACGTGGTCGGGCCGTTCCCGCGCTACAACGAGCAGACCAACCCGGGCGCGGTGGCGCCCTTCTTCGACGGGTGGGCGCTCTGGAGCGGGACCTCGTTCGCGGCGCCGAAGGTCGCGGGGGAGATCGCCGCGCGCTGCAGCCTCCCCTTCCGCTACGCGTCCGCGCGCGCTGCGGGCTCGAGCCTGATCAACGATCCGAAGCGGCCGCACCTCCCGGACCTCGGAACGCTACTCGACCTGTAGCTTCAGGCTGCGAGGCGCGTGTCGAGCTCGGGGGCGCCGTCCACCTCGACGGCCGCGTCGAAGCAGAACGGGTGGTAGAAGGCCTCGAGCGCCTTCGCGGGGTCGGGGACGACGATGAACTTGTCGCCCGTCACCTCGTCGCGCACCAACACGTGGACGCGATCGGTCTTGGCGTTCCACAAGAGCATGACGTGCAGGTCGCTGCTCTTGCGCTCGTGCAGGATGCGGATCATCGAGAGCTCCTCTCGGTCAGCCGGCGAGGCGGACTGGGACGGTGGACGGGATTCGGGCGTGCAGGAGCCGGCGCCGGGCGGGCGTCAGCGATCGGCGTAGCGCCTCCCGAAGGAGGGGGTACCGGAAGCGGAAACGGTCGCCGTCGGCCGCGAGGAGTCTCAGGTCGCAGAGCTCTTCGAGCTGTTCGACGAGGGCCAGCGGGTCGACGTCGAGGACGTCCGCGAGGTCCTCGGGCGCGAACGGCGAGTCGAGGATCGACGCGGTCAAGAGGATGCGGTAGGCGAACGGGCCGCAGTCGCGGCAGCGTGCCAGCAGCGTCTCTGCGAGCGCCTCCGCGCGACCCGGGTCGTCGTCGAGAACGGCCCGGACGAGCTGCGGATGGCCGCCGGTCTGCTCGTAGAGCGCGTCGTCCTCGAGCTCGTCGCGCGTCAGCGCCTCGAGACGGAGGCGAACCGTCGGCTCGAGGTCGTTCAGGCGACCGGCGGCGAGGATCACGACCGGGAGGTCCGCGCAGCGGCGCCGGAGATACGAGAGCGCCGCGATCGTCGCGTCGTCGCTGCGGTCGACGTCGTCCAGCACCAGTGCGAGCGGCGCGTGGTCGCGCAGCATCGTCGCGAGCGCCTCGAGCGTCGCGAGACGAGGCGCTTCCTCGTCGATCGCGAGCTCGTCGTCGCCGACCGCGGCGCGCACTGCCGAGAGGAGCGGCACGTAGGGCAGGCTGTTTTCGGCGGCCGTGCAGCGTGCACGGCCGACGCGTACATCCTCCAGACGTGAGGCGAGCGCGTCGAGCAGCGTGCTCTTGCCGATCGCCGGCTCGCCCTCTACGACGAGCAGCGCGCCGGGGCCGGCGAGCCCGGCGCGTGCAGCCCGCTCGAGCTCGTTCAGCTCGTGCCGGCGGCCGACGAGAACCTCCGGCTGTGTCGGGGCCGGCGGAGGGACGGGCGCGGCGACGAGCCGTGCCGGGTCGGTCTGGGCGAGGATCGCCTTCTGGAGCGCTCGCGTCTCGGGCATCGGCTCGAGCCCGAGCTCTTCGTCGAGCAGCCGGCGGCACGCCATGAACGCGTCGAGCGCGTCGTGCTGCCGGCCGAGCGTGTACAGCGCAAGGATGCGTGCGCGATGCGCGGGCTCGTGAAAGCGGTCCCGCGCGAGCGCGGCGTCTGCGTGTGCGAGGGCGGCGCCGGCGTCGGCCAGCGACAACGCGGCCTGGGCGGCGGCCACGAGGGCCGAGAGCACCTTGCCGCCGTAGTGGCGCCGCAATGATGCGACCCAGTCGGCGTAGGGCTCGTCGGCGAGGATCTCACCGCGGCCGGCGAGTGCGAGTGCCTCGTCGAGGAGCGCCCGCGCGGCCGCCGTGCCCGCGGCTCCGGCAGCGCGCTCCAGCAGCGAGTCGAACTCGAGAACGTCGAGCTCGACCAGATCGGCGGCGAGGCGATAGGCGCGCGGTTCGGTGACGACCAGCTCACGGCCGCGGTCGCCGAGCGACCGGCGCAGCACGGACACGTACGTCTCGAGCGTGGCCTCGACGTTGCGCGGGAGCCGCTCGCCCCACAACCCTTCGGCGAGGCGATCCTTCGAGACCGGTTCGCCGGGCGAGCAGAGCAGCAGCTCGAGGAGCTGCTTCGGCTTGACGCCGCCGAAGTCGCGCGGCCCGAGCAGCCGCTCGCCGTCGTCGAGCGACAGCATCCCGAAGAGACGGATCGCGATCGTCATGCGGCCTCCTCGAACACGGCGTCGACGGGCAGGCCCGTCGCGCGCGCGATCCAGTCCGGCCGTGCGCGGCGGCGGCGCGGGGTCCTCGCGTCGACCGCGACGATGATCTCGTCGACACAGCCTTCCTGCACGGCGTGCAGAGCGGCCACACATGCATTCGGATGAGCCAGGTGCGCCCGCGCGTCGATGCCTGCGTCGCGGATCGTCCTGGTCGCGAGCTGGAGCAAGCGGGGGTTGTCGGTCTCCGTCGGGCAGGCGATCGTGAAGCGCGCCGCGGACATACGCGAGCGCATGCGCATCCGATCGATCAGCGCTGCGCCGGGGAGGCTGCCGCTTGCGACGGCCAGCACCGACTGGACGCTTCCTTTCACCGGGACGTCCCCGCCGATCACCTCGACGGGAACACCGGTTGCGCGCTCGAGCCGCTGCGCAGTATCGCCGCCGAACGGCCGGCGCGGAAGCTCGGCGCAGAGGAGGAGCTCATCGGGTGAGAGCTGTGCGCACGCATCGCGCGCGGCGCTCTCGAGGCCCGCCGCGACGACGATGCCGCGTGCGGAGCCCACGGTCCCGGGGATCGCGTCGAGGGCCAGCTCGAGCCTGACGCGCGCAGCGTCGCGGCGCGAGTCCTCATAGACGAGAAGCCCGCCGGCGGGTTCACTGACGGGACAGACGACGGTCACTCGAATCGACCCGGCCTCGGCGCGGCGGGCGAGCGCCGAGGCCAGGTCGGAGGTGGGAACACGGTCACCCGCGATCACCACCACGTGGCGTGCTGCGTGAACATTCATGTCAAGGAAGAGCGCGTTGCGGTCCCGAAAATGCAGGAACTTTTCGCGGGGCAGTTCGAACGGCTCGAATCTGGTTCCGCTGCGCGGAATCAGATTCGGAAGGGAGCCGGAACCTGATTCGGCGCAAGCCGAACCAGATTCCAGACTTTCAGCCGCGCGCCCGGCGGACGATGCCGACCGCGAAGAGCACTAGGAGCGGCATCGGCGCGAAGGGAAGCAGCAGCTCGGCGAGGCCGCCGTCCGACACGCGGTAGTCGAGGCTGCCGACGATCGCATACGAGCGGCCGCCGACGAGCAGCGGTACGCGCCAGCTGCGGAGGTGATGGGACTTTCCGGGCTCCTTGCGGACGACGAGCGGCGGAAGCTCGTCGTCGACCGCGATGCGCGGGTCATGCCACGAGACCGTTCTCCGCGGCTGCACGATTCCCGCGCCGGTCGGTCCGAGCACGATCACCGGCGTCCGGCCACGGTTCGTGAGGGCGATCACGGCGTGGGTGATGCGCACGTGCACGCCGGCGAGCGGCGGCTCGATGCCCCGCGCCGTCGCGACGTACGCGCCCGATCCGTGAGCCGACGCCGCACCCGGCACGCCCAGCAGGACGGCAGCCGCCGCGAACAGAACGACGAAGCGCTTCATTCGTCGAACGCGAGCAGCTCGAGCTCGAGCCGGCGCAGAAGCTCGGGCGAGACCTCGGCGGTGTCGTCGTCGGCGCTCGAGCGCCTGCGCCACGCACGCGCGAAGGCGAGCACGACGGCGGCCGCCGCGAGGAGGCCGCCCGCCGGGATCAGCCAGGCGAGCAGTCCGAATCCCGCCGCCGGAGGCGACGCGAGCACGGCGGGCCCGAACTGGTCGACGAGGTCGTGCTCGATCGCCCCGGACGACTTGCCGGCGGCAAGCTCCTCTCGGATGAAGTGGCGCATCCGCTCGGCGACCGGAGAGTGCGAGAGCACGAGCAGCTGGTGGCAGGTCGGGCACATGACGCGGTTCTCGATCTGCTGCTCGCGCGAGTCGCTGCCCAGCGCGGGCGCAGCGAGCGCAAGCGCGACCACGGCGAGAGCGATCGACCGGGCGATCATGCCCGGCGAGCGCGCTCGATCGCGCTGTCGAGCCGGGGCCCGTCGGTCACGCCGGCGATGTGGTCGACGAGCCGTCCGGCGCGGTTCACCGTCCACGTCTCGGGCATGCCCGTCACGCCGTAGCGTGTCATCACGCTGCCGGGCCCGTCGTGGACGCTCGTATAGGTGAGGCCGAAGCGGCGCGTGAAGGCGCGCGCGTCGCTCGTGAAGTCCTGCGAGTCGACGCCGACGAAAACGACGCCGCGACCGCGCCACCGCTCTGCGGCGGCTTCGATCGTGCGCGCCTCGTCCTTGCACGCCCGGCACCAGGACGCCCAGAAGTTGAGCACGACCACGCGGCCGCGGAGCGACGAAAGCTTGAGGGTGCCGCTGTGCCCGATCCGCCCCAGCGCGAAGTCGGGCGCGACCGGTTGCTTTCCTGCTGCGACCGCGGCGGCGACCGCCGCCCCGCGCTGCGCCGTCGCCATGTGCACGACGAGGAGCAGGAACAGTCCCGCCACGAGCGCGATCGCTGCGACGCGTCCGGCGCTACGCATGCGCATCCACGCTCCTCAGCGCCTCCGCAGCGCGCAGCCGCAGCGTGCGGACGAGCGTGCGGTAGTCGTCGTCGAGGACCTTGCCCGCGCGATGATCGAACTCGAGCTCGCGCAACGCGCTGAGCGCGCGGTCGCGCTCCTCGAGCGCGTCGAACAGCTCCGGCTCACCGGCCAGCGCGTCGGGCGCGAAGCGGATCAACGGCCACGCGACGAACGTCGCGCACGCGAACAACAACAGAGAGAGCAGAATCATGCGGGCACCACCTTTCCGACGGACAGCTCATGGCGGACGAGGCGCTTCTCCTCGCGCGCGTCGGGCCAGAGCGCGACGAACGACCCGAAGAGGAAGACGACTCCCGCGAGCCAGATCAGGTCGACGAGCGGGTTCACGATCACCTTCACGTCGACCGAGCCGTCGACGTCGAACGAATCCGCGATCACGAACAGGTCCTCGGCGCGGAGCCAGTCCGTCCGGATCGCCGCCGCGTTCCCGAAGAACGCTTCCGCGTGGTAGTGGTTGCGACCCGCTGCGACGACGCCGTCGCGCGCGCCGTGGCGGGATACGGCGAGGATCGCGCGCAGCTCGTCGTGATTCGCACCGGGCCGGAACGAGGTTCCCAGGTAGCGAAGCGAGTAGCCGTGGACCGCGATCGTCTGGCCGCGGTGGAGCCGGCGCTCGGCGGTCGCGCGGTAGAGGCTCGAGCCGGCGATCCCGATCGCGAGCATCGCGACCGCTGCGTGCACGACGTAGCCGCCGTACCGGCGCCGGTTGCGAGAGACGAGCGACGAGAACGCCGCCGCCCACGAGCCTCCGTCCAGCGAACGCCGTGCACGCGTTCCGCGCACGAACTCGACGGCGATCGCCGTCAGCACGAAGGCCGAGAACGTGTAGGCGGCGAGCCCGGCCGGCTCACCGCCGTCACCCGCGACGACCAGCGCGACCCCGGCCGCGAGTGCCGCGACGGCGGGCACGGCGAGGCTCCGCCGCAGCGAGCGCAGCGACGCGCGGCGCCAGGCAATCAACGGCCCGATTCCTGTCAGGAGCAGCAACGGCAGACCGAACGTGCGCAGGAAGAAGTCGTAGTACGGCGGGCCGACCGAGTACGGCACGCCGCGAACCGTCTGCGAGAGCACCGGGAAGAGCACGCCCCACAGCACCGTCAAGGCGAACGCGACGAGCAGCAGGTTGTTGTAGAGGAACCCGGCCTCGCGCGAGACGAGCGACTCGAGCTGCGGGCTGCGGGCACGGAGCAGGGGCAGGCGCACGACGACGAGCGCGATCGAGGCCAGGACGACGACGGCGATGAAGCCGACGAACCACGCGCCGATCGGCGAGCGGCTGAAGCTGTGGATCGAATCGACGATTCCGCTTCGGGTCAGGAACGTCCCGAGCAGCGCGAGCGAGAACGTGAGCACGACGAGCGACACGTTCCAGACGCGCAACATCCCCTTCTTCTCCTGCACCATCACCGAGTGCAGGTACGCCGTCGCGGTCAGCCACGGCATGAGCGCCGCGTTCTCGACCGGGTCCCACGCGAAGTAGCCGCCCCAGCCGATCGTGCCGTACGCCCACTTCGAGCCGAGCAGGATGGCAAGCCCGAGGCAGGTCCACGAGACGATCGTCCACCTGCGCGTCGCGACGAGCCAACGCGCATCGAGCCGCCGTGAGAGGAGCGCGGCCATCGCGAACGCGAAGGGCACGGTCAGCCCGACGTAGCCGACGTAGAGGAGCGGCGGATGCGCGAGCATGTAGGGGTTCTGCAGGCTCGCGTTGAGGCCCGCACCGTCGAGCGGGGCCGTTTGCGTCGCGAAGGGGCTCGAGACAAACACCAGCAAGTACGCGAAGAACGACGCGAGCGCGGCCAGGATCGGAACGGCCCACGGCAGCGTGCGGTCGACGAGCCGACGGTTCAGCAGGACCGCGCCGAACGAGACCGACGCGAGGATGAGCAGCCAGAGGAGCAGGGAGCCCTCCTGTCCGCCCCAGAGCGCCGACACGCGGTAGGCGAACGGCAGCGTGCGGCTCGAGTGCTCTGCGACGTAGACGAATGAGAAGTCGTGCCGCACGAACGCGGTCACGAGCACGCCGGTCGCGGTCGCAGTGGCGGGCAGCGCCGCGAGCAGCGCGTTGCGCGCCGACCGCTGCAGCTTCCGCGCGCTGCGCGCCGCGCCCCACGCGCCGGCCAGGGCCGCGTAGACGTACAGGCCCAGCGCGGCCGCGAGCGCGCCACTACCGAGGAGTGCCATCGGCCTTCTTCGCCACGTACCGCGACGGGCACTTCGTCACGAGCGAATCGGGCAGCGCCACGAACGTCGCGGCGCGAAGCCGGCCGCGGAGCAGCACGTGGCGTCCCACCTTGAAGAGGTCCGGAACCTCGCCGCGGTACGTGACCGGGACCGCAGGCCCGCGGCCCGACACGTCACGCAGGCGGAAGCGCAGCGGCGTGTCGTGCGCGTTGCCGCGCGCCGGCCCGACGACGACGCCGGCGAGCGTCACGAGCCCGTGGTGGCCGGCGAGCCGGCTCGGGCTGAGCGACGGCGTCGCGTTCCCGCCGATGCTCGTGTAGAGCAAGAACACTGCGAGCAGCGCCGAGACGGACAGCGCCACCACCAGACGGACATGGCTGTTCGATTTCACTCCCACCCTCCTTCACACCCGCTCAGACGTCGTTGAGTGCAAAGAGGTGCAGGAGCGCGTCTGCGTACATGTTTTCGTCGCGACGTGCCGCTTCCTTCGCCCGCACGGTCGGCGCGTGCAGGAGCTTGGCGACGATCTGCGCGGTCAGCGACTCGACCGAGCGCCGCTCCGCCGGGGAGAGATCGGCAAGCCTGCCGGCCGCCCGTGCGAGCTCGGCGGCCCGGATCTCCTCGGCGCGGCGGCGGAGCGACGCGATCGCCGGGGCCGCGGCGAGCTCGCGCTGCCACGCGACGAACCGCACGGCCTCCTCCGCGACGATCGCCTCGGCGCGGGGCACCTCCCCCAGACGCCGCTCGAGGCTCGACGCCGCGACGTCCTCGAGGTCGTCGAGATCACGAATGGTGCAGCCCGGGAGCAAGCTGACGTCCGGGTCGACGTCGCGCGGCACGGCGAGGTCGACGAGTAGCAGCGGCCGGGCCCGCGAGCCGACGTGCCGCGGAGTGACCACGTGCTCCGGCGCGGAGGTTGCGGAGAACACGACGTCGACGTCTTCGAGCCCGTGCGCGAGATCGTCCAGCCGGAGCCACTCCGCGTCGAGCCTGAGCGCGAGCTCGGCCGCCCGCGAGCCTGTGCGGCCCGCAACGGTGAGGCTGCCGACGCCGCGGTGCAGCAGGTTCAACGCGACGAGCTGCGCCATCGAGCCGGTGCCGACGACGAGCGCGCGCAGCCGGGAGAGGTCGCCGAGCTCGCGCCGGACGAGCTCGACGGCGACCGACGGCACCGAGACGGGATGGCGCGCGACGGCGGTCTCGGTCCGCACCCGCCGTCCGGCCTCGACGGCCTGCTGGAACAGGCGGTTCAACGTGCGCCCCGACGCACCGACCTCGAGCGCGAGCGCGTGGGCGGCGCGCACCTGGCCGAGGATCTGCGTCTCGCCGGCGACGAGCGAGTCCAGCCCCGCCGCGACGCGGAAGAGATGCTTCGCCGCCTGCTCGCCCTCGTAGCGGTACGTCGCCGCACCCGCTCCGAGGTCTGCGCGCCGACGGGCGTCCCGCCCCGCCACGTAGAGCTCGGTGCGGTTGCACGTCGAGAGCGCGACGGCCTCGTGGCCGTCGACGGCGACCCGCCGCACGAGGTCGGCGGCGCGCTCGTCGTCGAGCCGGAGCCGCTCGCGGTGCGCGAGCGGCGCGTCGCGGTGCGACGTGCCGACGACGACCAGCGTCACCGAGCGCTCCGCTCCAGCTCCGCGACCTGCCGCTCGAAGCGCGCGAGCTTGCGCGACTGGATCAGCACGTACGAGAGCAGCACCGCGAGGAACACGACGTACGCGCCTGCGACATATGCAGTCATGCGATTCCCTCCTTGAGCTCGCGCAGTCGGCGATCGAGCAGCTTCCCGCCGACCTCGAACGCGTACAGCGCCGACGCGAGCGCGAGCATCCCCGCGAGCGAGAGCGCGAACACGAACAGCATCGACGACGCCATCTGAGGCCCCTTCTGCGTGAAAACGACCGGATGGATGTAGTTCGCCGCGAGGCGGATGGCGAGGAAGCTGACCGGGATCAGGACGACGCCCAGCAGCGCGAAGACCGCCGACAGCCGGGCGCGCGCAATGCCGGGCGCGACGGATTGACGGAGCATGAAGTAGGCGGAGTAGAAGAGGAAGATGACGAGGAACAGGACGAGCTGGCTCTCGCTCCACGTCCACCAGACGCCCCACGAGATCCGCGCCCAGATCGAGCCTGTGAGCAGCGTGAGCGCGCCGAAGATCGTTCCGATGTGCACCGCGACGGCGCTCTCGACGTCATACCGTTCGACGCCGGTCGCGAGCAGCCGCAGCGCCTTCCAGGCCGCCACGCCAAAGCACGCGTACGCGGTCAGCGCGATCGGGACGTGCAGGTAGAAGATCCGCTGGCTGAACCCCTGGTCGGCATCGTCCGGCACCCACTCGAGGGCGAGGCCGACGGCGAGCGTCAGCAGCACGAGTGCTGCCGACGCCCACCGGGCTCCCCGGGGTGCGGTGAATGCCGCCGTCGTCACGGAGCCACCACGTCGAAGCGGGCGGTTGCGACGACGCCGTGGCGGCCCATCGTGTCGACGAGGATGCGGAACGTCCGGCCGTGGGCGAGCTGGCTGCGCTCGATCCGCAGCCGAAGCGTCACCTTCCCGGTCCGGGAGATACGTGCGCTGATCGTGTAGGCGTCGCGGCGCAACACGATCGTGCCGAGCCGGCTGCCCGCGAGCAGCGTGAGCTGCTGCCGTGCCCTGAGCGCTCGCACCCGCAGGCGCGCGGCCCGCTTGAGAACGAGGCGGGCGGTCACGGTCGCCACCGAGCGCGTGCGGGCAACCGTCGGCGCGACGCCCGGCGCGGCCGGGGGCACTGCGGGGGCGGCC
>JABFWJ010000214.1 GCA_013362295.1 Thermoleophilia bacterium | reverse complement strand
GCCGGAGCCGCTCGGGCCGATCACGACAAGCACCTCGCCCTGTGCGACGCTGAGGTCGACGTCGCAGAGCACGTGATGCTCGTTCGACCGGCCGCGGTGGAACCACTTGTTGATTCCCTTGGCGTGCATGATCTCGGTGGTCGTCATAGGAGCAGATGGCGCCGCAGCCGCTTCTCGAGCACGGCGGCGAGCGCGGAGACGGCGAGAACGATCGTCAGGTAGAAGAAGGCCACGAGCGTGTACAGCTCGAACGGTGCGCGGTAGTAGCTGACGAGCCGGTTCGTGACGCCGAAGAGGTCGGCCGTTCCGATGATCGCGATGATCGACGAGTCCTTGACGATGTCGACGAACTGGTTGACGAGGCTCGGCACGGCGATCCGGACCGCCTGCGGGAAGATCACCGTCGAAAAGCCGCGGATCCGGCCGAAGCCGAGGCTTGTGGCCGCCTCGCGCTGGCCGGGGTCGACGGCACCGAGCGCCGAGCGGTAGATCTCGGCCATGTATGCCGAGTTGAGCACGGTCAGTGCGAGAACTCCCGCCGTCACCGGGCTGAAGTTGATGCCGACCGCACCGGCGATCCCGAAGTAGATCCACAGCACGTAGATGTAGAGCGAGAGCGCGCGGAAGACCTGGACGTAAACGTATGCGGCGCCACGCAGGAGGCGCACCGGCGAGAGCCGGCAGAGCGCGACGAAGAGGCCAAGCGCGAGCGAGAGGACGAGGCTCAGGCCGCTCAACTCGAGCGTGATCCCGAGGCCGTGCCACAGCTCCCCGATCGCCGGGCGGATCACGGACCACTGAAACGCGTATCCGAGAACGGTCGTCACGGCAGGCGGAGGGCGCGCTCGAGGATGGTGAGCAGCGCGGAGAAGAACGCCACGAGCACGATCAGGAGCAGGGCGACCGCGGTGAACGGCTCGAAGGGCGTGAAGTAGTCGAGGTTGATCTGCTGTGCGACGAAGACCATGTCGACGACGCCGATCACCGAGATCAGCGTCGCGCCCTTCAGCATCCCGATCAGGACGTTGCCGAGCGGCGGGAGCGCGATCCGGAACGCCTGCGGAAAGACGACGTGGCGGAACGCCGCTCGCCGCGTGAACCCGAGCGCGGTGGCGGCCTCGACGTTGCCGACGTCGACGCCGCCGATGCCGGCGCGGAAGATCTCCGCGGTGTAGGCCGAGCCCGTGACGGTGAGCGCGATGATCGCCGCCTGCGTGGCCGTGAAGTTGACGCCCAGGAGGACGGCGACGCCGAAGTAGACCCAGTAGAGGAAGACGAGCAGGGGCACCCCGCGGATCAACTGCACATAGGCGAACGCCGGCCAGGCGAAGACGCGCAGCCCCGACACGCGCAGCAGCGCGATCGCGATCCCGAGGATGCACGCGAGCACGAACGAGATCAGCGTCACCCAAACGTCGACCCACGCGCCGACGATCAGCGCGTGCGAACGGTCGAGGACCGGCTGCCAGTGGTACGAGTAAGCCAACATTCGGGGCTGGAGGAAGGCCGCGGGGTCGGGAAGGCTTCACCTCCCCGCCCCGCGCCGGTTCTAGGCCTTGAAGGGCACGGCGGTGCCGTTCGTGCCGACGAGCTGCGTCTGGAGGTGGTACTTGCGCGCCGGGGGGACGACCCACTTGATCCACAGGCCGGCCATCGTCTGGTGCGTCGACTGGTAGCGCAGCCAGTTCGTCACCCACTGCCAGAGCTTCTCGTCCTCCTTCGGCATGAAGTACGTGTTGGCATCGACAAAGAGCGGCGGGCCGCCGAGCGTCCGCAGGTTCTTGTTCTTGCCGAGGATCGAGCCGGCAGAGAACTCGCTGAAGATCGCCGCGTCTGCGCGCCCGACGGAGACCTCGGTCGCCGCGTCGGATTCGCTCGCGAACGCCTTGAACGACGCCTTCGGGAAGATGACCGAGCCGCTCGCCTGCTGCGAGCTTCCCTGCAGGACCGCGAACTTCGCGTGCGAGAGCGCGTTGAGGTTGTGCGCCTTGGACGACCTCTTCACGAGCACGACGTTCGACTCGTAGAAGACCGGGACACCGGCGAACCAGCCCTGAAGAGCACGGCTCGGGAGGATCGTCGCGGCGATGCCGACCATGTCGAACTTGCCGGCCGCCAGGCCCGCGAACAGCTGCGCGAACGGGGTCTGCACGTACTCCGGCGTGACGCCGAGGTCTTTCATCATCATCTCGGTGATCTCGACCATGAACCCGGACGGCTTCTTCGTCTTCGGGTCGATGAACTGCAGCGGCGGGAACGACAGGTCGACCCCGAGCTTCGCCTTCTTCGAGCTCGTCCACTTGTCGAGAATCGAGCCGCCGGCCTTCGTCGAGGCGAGCGCCGGCGCGGCGCCGCCGGCCAGGGCGGTCGCGCCCGCACCAAGCATCGCGGCCTTCAGCAGTCCGCCGCGGGTGCTCTTGGCCGTGACCGGACCGTTGTCGTTTTCGGTCATCTCCACCTCCAGGGGTCGTGCGGACGTAACGGGGCGACGTTCGCAGAACGCGCGAAGATTTGCAATGCGCACGCGTCTTCGCGGGCAGGGCATACGATGATCGCCGCATGCGGTCGACAGCCCCGGGACTGCGCGCACGCGACGAAGCGGCGACGCTGCACGTGGACGGGCGAGCGCTCGCAGTCCGCATCGGCGACACGGTCGCAGCGGCGCTCGTCGATGCCGGCGAGCTCGTCTGCCGGGTCACGCGGCTCGGGGAGCCGCGCGGGATCTTCTGCGGCATGGGCGTCTGCCACGACTGCGTGATGCTCGTCGACGGCGTGCCGCTGCGAACGTGTATGACGCCGGTGCGCGGCGGGATGCACGTCGAGGTCGAGGCGGACGCGCGGTCGCCGCAGGCGCTCGAAGTGCAGCTCGACCGGGTCGAACTGGCGCCGCAGGTGCTCGTCATCGGCGCGGGCCCGGGCGGGCTCGCGGCTGCGGCCGCGGCAGGGGAGGCGGGCGCCGAGGTGCTGCTCGTCGACGAGCGCCCGAAGCTCGGCGGCCAGTACTTCAAGCAGCCCTCCGATGGGTTCGACGTCGACGAGCACGCGATTGACCGCCAGTACCGGCAGGGCCGCGAGCTGATCGAACGTGTCGAGCGCGCGTGCGTGACCGTGCTGAAGGGAGCACAGGTCTGGGCGGCGGCCGGGCCGCGCGAGCTGCTCGCAATCGGCGACGGCCACGCATACGCGCTGCGCCCGCAGCGGCTCGTGCTTGCGACCGGCGCCTACGAGCGTGCCGTCCCGCTGCCCGGTTGGACGCTGCCCGGGTTCATGGCGACCGGCGCCGCGCAAACCATGATGCGCGCCTACCAGGTGCTGCCCGGCCGTCGCGTGCTCGTTTCGGGGAATGGGCCGCTCAACATCCAGGTCGCGGCGGAGCTGACGCGGGCCGGTGCCACGGTCGTGGCGGTCTGCGAGACGGCGCGCGCGACGAGCCCCGCACGAGCTCCGGCGCTCGCCGCGATGGCAGCGGCGGCGCCGGACCTGCTGCGCGACGGGATCGCGTACACGCGGACGCTCCACGCCGC
>JABFWJ010000028.1 GCA_013362295.1 Thermoleophilia bacterium | reverse complement strand
ACTCCTGGAGGCCCTCCAGGAAGTCGATCGTTGAGCCCTGCAGGTACGGCGCGCTGAACGGGTCGACGACGACCTTGACGCCGTGGAACTCCAGCTCGTGGTCGCCCTGCTGGGCGCCGCGGTCGAACCCGAGCGCGTACTCGAAGCCGCTGCAGCCACCGCCCTGAATCGCGACGCGCAGCACCTCGGCCTCGCCCGCCGGCTCCTCGGCCATCAGGACGCTGACCTTCGCCGCCGCCTTCGCAGTCAGCGTGACGACGGTGGTCTCGGACTGCTCGACGGTTGCCATCGATCGGAGTGTAGCCGAGGGGGTCGCGAACGGGGAGTTCGTGACACTCGTAACGCGCTTCGCTCCACGGGTTCGGTTGTGTTCGTGGCAGCCTCGGTGATGGTGCTAGCGTCCTCCGCGGTTCAGCGGAGGAGGCAGGGTTGTTCGACGACTGGTTGCCGTTCGCGATCTACGGGCTGTTCGCCGTGATGATCCCGGCCACGATGATGATCGGGAGCTTCGTGTTCGCGACACGGCCGCACCGACGCGTTCGCGCGCGCACGATCCCGTTCGAGTCCGGCGTCTCGCAGGGCCCGCCGCGGCGCCAGCGCTTCACCGTCAGCTTCTACCTGACCGCGATGCTCTTCATCCTCTTCGACATCGAAATCGTGTTCCTCTACCCGCTCGCCGTCATCCTCCACGAGCTGGCGTGGTTCGGGTTCTTCGAGTTCCTCGTCTTCCTGCTCATCCTGCTCGTCGCCTACGTCTACATCTGGCGCAAGGGGGCGCTCGAATGGCACTAGAGAAGCCGCTCAGAGAGTACGGCCTGAAGTCCGAGCGCCTGCTCTGGCCGACGAAGGGTCCGTCGCACTTCGAGGACGAGGTCAACGATCTCGAGCAGAAGGTCGGGCTGACGACGCTCGCCAAGGCCGTCGCATGGGCGCAGACGAACTCGATGTGGCCGGACACGTTCGGGCTCGCCTGCTGCGCGATCGAGATGATGTCGATCGTCTCGAGCCGCTACGACATCGCGCGCTTCGGGATGGAGCCGTTCCGCGGCTCGCCGCGCCAGGCCGACCTGCTGATCGTCTCCGGCCGCGTCGCCCACAAGATGGCCGCGCCGCTCCGCCAGATCTACGACCAGATGCTCGAGCCCAAGTGGGTGATCGCGATGGGCGCCTGCGCGAGCTCCGGCGGCATGTTCAACAACTACGCGATCGTGCAGTCGGTCGACAAGATCGTCCCGGTCGACATCTACGTCCCGGGCTGCCCGCCGCGGCCGGAGATGCTCGTCGAGGGGATCGTTCGCCTGCACGAGGCGGTGAAGGCGGGGGTGCCGCCCGCGTACGAGATCCGGAGCGTCGCTTCATGAGCGACTTCGACGGCGTCCCGGGCGTGGTCGAGGTCGTCGAGCGCCACGGGGAGTCGACGATCGTCGTCGAGCCGGCCGCGCTGCGGGACGCGGCCCGGCACCTGCGCGACGAACAGGGCTTCAACTTCCTCTCGGACATCACCGCGGTCGACTACCTCGCATGGGGCGAGGCCGGCGTCTCCGGCTACATCGGAACACCCGCCGGGCACGACATCAACGAGCCGATGACGCAGGGCTACCAGGCGGTTCCGCTCGCGAAGCGGCAGCGGTTTGCCGTCAACTACCACCTGCTGTCGATCTCCGACCGGCCGCGCCGCGTGCGCCTCCAGACGTGGCTGGCCGACGGCCAGAGCGTGCAGAGCGTGATCCCGGTCTGGCCGACGGCCGACTGGCACGAGCGCGAGGCATTCGACCTGATGGGGATCACGTTCGCCGAGCACCCGAACCTGCGGCGCATCCTGCTCGACGACGACTGGGAAGGGCACCCGCTGCGCAAGGACTATCCGATCGGCGGCGAGCCGGTCCGCTTCTCGGGAGAAGAGTGACCGCGACTGCACCCAGACGCGCGGGCGCGGCGATCTACGAGGGCACGCGCATCCCGAGCCCGACGCCGACCGTCCTCGTCACGTCGCCCGAGCTGGCCGCGACGGGCGACATCCTCACCGTCAACTTCGGCCCGAACCATCCGTCGACGCACGGCGTGCTCCGCCTCGTCGTCGATCTCTACGGCGAGGACGTCACCGGCCTCGCGGCGGTGATCGGCTACCTGCACACGGGCTTCGAGAAGAACATGGAGTACAAGACGTGGTGGAAGGCGATCCCCTACGCGCCGCGCATGGACTACGTCTCCTTCCAGAACAACGAGTACGTCTTCGTCGGGGCCGTCGAAAAGCTGCTCGACATCGACATCCCGCCGAAGGCCGTATGGATGCGCACGCTGCTCCTCGAGCTGAACCGCATCCACTCGCACCTCGTCTGGATCGGGACGTCGGCGCTGGAGCTCGGAGCGATCTCGATGTTCTGGTACGCGTTCCGCGAGCGCGAGCAGATCCTCGACCTGTTCGAGCTCGTCGCCGGCTACCGCATGCACACGCGGTACTTCCAGGTCGGCGGGCTCGCAGAGGACGTGCCGCGCGGGTTCTACCCGGAGACGCGCAAGTTCTGCGACTGGATGCCGAAGGCGATCGACGACTACGAGACGCTGCTGACGCGCAACCAGATCTGGCTGGAGCGCACGGAAGGTATCGGGCTCCTGTCACGCGACGACGCGATCGCGCTCGGCCAGTCCGGCCCGGTGCTGCGCGCATCGGGCGTCGACTGGGATCTCAGGAGAGCCGAGCCGTACCTCGCCTATCACCAAGTCGACTTCCGTGTCCCGGTGTTCCCGACCGGCGACGTGTACGCCCGCTATCTCGTGCACATGGCGGAGATGCGCGAGTCGGTGCGCATCGTCGAGCAGTGCCTCGACCGCCTCGAGCACATGGAGGGCGAGCCGTGGATCGCCGACGACCGGAAGGTCGTGCTGCCGCCGCGCCACGAGCTGCACACGTCGATGGAGTCGCTGATCCACCACTTCAAGATCGTCACGGAGGGCTTCCGCGTCCCCGAGGGCGAGGTTTACTTCCCGATCGAGTCGCCGCGTGGCGAGCTCGGCTGCTACGTCTGCTCCGACGGCGGCCCGAGGCCGTGGCGCGTGAAGTTCCGAGCGCCGTCATTCGTCGCCCTGGAGGCGACGGCGACGTGCATGCAGGACGCGCTGATCGCCGACATGATCGCGATCGTCGGCTCGCTCGACACGGTGATGGGCGAGGTCGATCGCTGATGTCGTCGCTGTACGACGAGATTCAGGCGATCCGCGCCGTCTATCCGGACGACTCGGAGAGCGCGGTGCTGCCGGCGCTGCGGCGCGCGCAGCAAGAGCACGGCTGGCTGTCCGCGGACGTGCTGCGCGAGGTCGCCGACGCGCTCGAGACGACACCGGCGTACTGCAAGGCCGTTGCGTCGTTCTACGACCAGTTCCATCTCGCGCCGATCGGCGAGCACCTTGTCGAGGTCTGCACGAACGTCTCGTGCGCGGTCGTGGGGGCGCAACAGGTCGTCGAGGCGTTCGAGAGCGAGCTCGAGTGTCGCGCCGGGGAGACGAGCGCGGACGGCAAGGTGACGCTCCGGACCGTCGAGTGCCTCGGCGGCTGCGGCTGGGCGACGATCGTCGCGGTCGACCACCACTACCGCACGCACGTGAAAGCCGACGACGTACCGGAGATCGTGCAGGAGCTCAGAGGTGATGAACAACGTGGCGACTGAGATCGTCCTCAAGGACGCGACCACGAGCCTCGCCGAATACGAGGCAGCGGGCGGCTACGCCGCGCTCGCGCAGGCGCGCGCGCTGACGCCCGAGCAGGTGACCGACGAGCTGATCACCTCCGAGCTCCGCGGCCGCGGCGGCGCGTTCTTCCCGACCGGCCGGAAGTGGTCGTTCGTGCCGCCCAAGAACACGCTGCCGAAGCCGCACTACCTCGTCGTCAACGCCGACGAGTCGGAGCCCGGGAGCTTCAAGGACAACGAGATCCTCTCGCGGGTCCCGCACCGCTTCATCGAGGGCTGCCTGATCACGGCGCACGCAATCGACTGCACGAACGTCTTCGTCTACATCCGCGGCGAGTACTCCGGCCCGTACGAGATCCTCGTCGGCGCGCTGGAGGAGCTGCGCGACCGGAAGGACATCCGCGGCGACGTGACGATCGTCGTCCACCGCGGCGCCGGCGCGTACATCTGCGGCGAGGAGACCGCCCTGCTGGAGTCGCTCGAGGGCAAGCGCGGGCAGCCGCGCTCCAAGCCGCCGTTCCCCGCGATCTCCGGGCTGTATGCGTCGCCGACCGTCGTCAACAACGTCGAGACGATCGCCACCGTCCCGCCGATCATCGCGATGGGCGGCGCCGAGTTCGCGAAGCTCGGCGTCGAGAACACACGCGGCACGCGGGTCGTCTCGATCTCGGGCAACGTCGTGAACGGGGGCAACTACGAGATCGAGGCCGGCATGTCGCTGCGCGACATCATCTACGACCTCGGCGGCGGGATCCCGGACGGGCGCACGCTCAAGGCGGTCGTACCGGGCGGCTCGTCGACCGTGATCCTGACGAAGGACGAGATCGACGTCGGCTACGACTTCGAGTCGCTCGCCAAGCTGCAGACGTCGATGGGCTCCGCGGGCATCGTCGTGCTGGACGACCGCTGCTGCATCGTCCAGCTCGGCATCCGGTTCTCCGAGTTCTACGAGCACGAGTCGTGCGGCAAGTGCACGCCGTGCCGCGAGGGGACGCGCTGGCTGACGGCGATCCTGCGCAAGCTCGAGGACGGGCGCGCCGGCGAGCACGAGCTCGATCTGCTGCTCGACGTCTGCGACCGCATCAACGGCAAGTGCCTCTGTCCGCTCGGCGACTCGGACGCGATCATCGTCGCGAGCTACGTCGCGAAGTTCCGTGACGAGTTCGTCGCGCACATCGAGGAAGGCGGCTGCCCCTTCGGCGGCGCCTCCTCGCTCGACCACGTGCTCGCGCCGGTCGCCATGCACACGCACTCACCCGTCGCGGAGGTGCCCGCGTGAGCAGCCCCGAGCTGGTCACCGTGACGATCGACGAGCGGACCGTGCAGGTGGCGAAGGGAACGGGCATGGTCGAGACCGCCGCCGCGGCCGGAATCGAGATCCCCGTCTTCTGCTACGAGCCGCGGCTCGGTGCACCCGTCGGCGCGTGCCGCATGTGCCTCGTCGAGGTCGAGGGGATGCCGAAGCTGCAGGCCGGCTGCACGCTCAGCGCGCAGGACGGGATGATCGTCCGCACCGCGCGCAGCTCGCCGAAGGCGGCCGAGGGACAGAACTCGACGCTCGAGTTCATCCTCGTCAACCATCCGCTGGACTGCCCGGTCTGCGACAAGGGCGGCGAGTGCCCGCTGCAGGACCTGACGTTCCGCTACGGCCCCGGCAACACGCGCATGACGTTCCCGAAGCGGACGTTCGAGAAGCCGATCCCGATCTCGCCGCTGATCGCGCTCGACCGCGAGCGCTGCATCCTCTGCTACCGCTGCACCCGCTTCAGCGAGTCGGTCGCCGAGGACGGACAGCTCGTCGCGATCAACCGCGGCGCGCAGTCGGTGATCGCGACGTTCGAGGACGAGCCGTACCGCGGCCACTTCTCCGGCAACGTGACCGAGTTGTGCCCCGTCGGCGCCCTGACGTCGACCCAGTACCGCTTCGAGGCGCGGCCGTGGGAGATCCAGGACGTGCCGACGGTCTGCGGGCTCTGTCCCGTCGGCTGCAACATCAACGCCACAACGCGCGAGGGGAAGGTCAAACGGATCCTCTCCCGCAACCACCCTCAGGTCGACGAGGGTTGGCTCTGCGACAAGGGGCGCTTCGCCTTCGTACACCTGCACGCGCGCGACCGCATCACCGCGCCGCTGCGCAAGGCCGGCCCTCGCCGGTTCGAAGCGCTCGACTGGGACGAGGCACTCGATCTCGTCGAGGAGGCGTTGCGACGAGGAGGCCACTCGACGCTGACCACGCTTTCGGGCAGCGAGTCTGTCGAGGAGGCATACGCCCTCGCGAAGCTCCTGCGCCGCGGGCTCGACGCGAACGCGGCGGTGCTGCCGGAGGAGGTCCCGGACGCCCTCGACGCATTCCGGGCACCGCTCTCCTCGCTTCGCGACGCGAAGACGATCGCCGTCGTCTCTGACACTCCGGTCGTGGAGCGCGCGCCGGTCGTAGACCTGTGGCTGAAAGCCGCCCGGCGCGCGGGCGCAGCGATCTCGTACGGGTCTCCTGACGGTCGGGTCGACGCGCTCGTCACGGACGACCCGGAGATCGCCGCGAGCGTCGAGGCGACGAACGTCTACTTCCTGCCGCTGACGCCGAACGGCCGCGGTGTCGCCGACGCGTGGAGCGCAGCCGGCGACGGCGAGCCTGTCGACGTGAAGCCGCGTGTGCTCGTGATCTCCGGCGACGAGGAAGCGCTCGATCCGGCCGTGCGCGCCGTCGCCACAGAGGCCGAGGTCGTGATCGGCATCGGTCTCTTCGAAGCGAGCTTCCGCGGCATCGCCGACCTCGTCTTACCCGGCACGAGCTATCTGGAGCGAGACGGCACCACGATCAACCTCGAGGGCCGCCTGCAACGGCAACGCCGCGCGGTGCTCGCCCCGGTGCCGGACGTGCTCGCGTGGCTCAGCAAGCTCGGCGCGCGCTTCGGCGTCGAGATCTCGCCGTACTCCTCCGTCGAGTTCGAGGAGATCTCCGCGCGGTGCTTCGGCGGCATCTCCTACGGCGACGTCGGTCCGCAGGCGTCGCTGCCGCCGCGCGCCGAGCATCAGCCGAAAACACAAAAGCTCGAAACTGGTTCGCTGCGCGAATCAGTTTCGGCGTCGGGTGGCGGGTTGCGGCTCGTGGCATACAAGCCGCTCTTCTCCGGGCCGGCGGTCGAGCGGACGCCCGAGCTGCAGTTCCAGCGACCCGCCGGCGAGGTTCAGCTGGCGCGCGCCGATGCGCTGGAGCGGAAGATCCGCAACGGCCAGACCGTCACCGTCTCGTCGAACGGAACCGCGCTCGAGCTGCGCGCGCGCATCGCGCGCGACCTCGCCGCCGGCACCGTCCGGATCGCCGTCGACGACGCCGGCGACCTCCACGCCGTCGTCGAGGTCAAGGCGTGAGAGAAGCCTGGTGGATCACGATCCCGAAGGCGTTCCTCGTGATCAACGTCGTGATGGTCTTCTTCGCCTTCACCACGTGGCTCGAGCGGAAGCTGCTCGGGCGCATGCAGCTCCGCTTCGGCCCGAACCGGGCGGGCCCGAAGGGCCTGCTCGTCCCGATCGCCGACCTGCTGAAACTGATCCGCAAGGAGGCGTTCGCGCCGTCCGCCGCCAAGGAGCCGCTCTACATCGTCGCGCCCGTCGTCTCGATGGCGACGGCGCTCGCCGCGTTCAGCGTGCTGCCGTTCGGGGCGGGCTGGACGGTCTGGGGGCACCGCATCACGGGCAGCGTCGTGAATGTCCCGATCTCGCTGATCCTGATCTTCGCGCTCGGGTCGCTCGGCATCTACGGCTTCATCGTCGGCGGCTGGGCGTCCGAGTCGAAGTACTCGCTGCTCGGCTCGATGCGGACGTGCGCGCAGCTCGTCTCGTACGAGGTCTCGCTCGCGCTGAGCGTGCTCGGCGTCGTGCTGATGGGGCAGTCGCTGAACCTGCAGGAGATCGTCGACAAGCAACAGCACACCGTCTGGTTCTTCCTGCCGCAGTTCATCGGCCTCGTCGTGTTCCTGCTCGGCGCGATCGCCGAGACGTCACGGCCGCCTTTCGACCTGCCCGAGGCGGACACGGAGCTCGTCGCCGGCTACCACACCGAATACTCGGGAATGCGATGGGGGCTGTTCCAGGCAGCCGAGTACGTGAACATGCTCACGCTCTCGGGGCTCGTCGTGACGCTCTTCTTCGGGGGCTACCACTTCCCGTGGGTCCATTCGCTCGACCAGTTCGGCCCGATCTGGTTCGTGCTCAAGCTGTTCTTCTTCGTGTCGCTCTTCATCTGGCTGCGCGCGACGCAGCCGCGCCTGCGCTACGACCAGCTGATGCGGTTCGGGTGGAAGGTGCTGCTGCCGGTCGCGACGGTCAACGCGCTCGTCACCGCCCTCCTCGTGGTCTGGGTCTCGTAGCGTGGCCGTCGTCCCGAACACGCTGAAGGGCTTCGGCGTCACGCTGAAGCAGATCTTCAAGAAGCCGATCACGCAGCAGTACCCGGAGTACAAGCGGCCGGTGTACCCGCGCTATCGCGGCCGCCACCGTCTGAACCGGCACGAGAACGGCCTCGAGAAGTGCGTCGGCTGCTCGCTCTGCGCCGCCGCATGCCCTGCGGACTGCATCCGGGTCGTCGCGGCGGAGAACACGCCGGAGAACCGCGTCTCGCCGGGCGAGCGCTACGCGCGCATCTACGAGATCAACATGTCGCGCTGCATCTTCTGCGGCTACTGCGAGCTCGCATGCCCGTTCGACGCGATCACGCTCGGGAACGACTTCGAGATCTCCGAGTACAACCGCGACTACCTTATCTACACGAAGGACATGCTGCTCGCGGAGCCGATCAAGCAGGTGCCGGTCGCGGATCGCGATCTCTACGACACGCCGATCCCCTACTACAAGGACCACTCGTGAAGACCCAACCTGATTCGCATGCTGTTGAAAATCAGAGCGAACCGGATTGGAGCATTTCGACCTCCGTCCCCGCTTCGAAAGGCTCGAATCTGGTTTGGCTGCGCCGAATCAGATTCGGTGACTCTGCATGGCCAACTTCCTAGTCTGGGTCGTCTGGTTCGGGGCCGCCTTCGCGTGCCTCGTCAGCGCGCTGGCGGTCGTGAGCTTTCGGAACCCGTTCTACTCGGCGCTCGCGCTGATCGGGAACCTGGCGTCGCTCGCGGTGCTGTTCCTCCTCCTCTCGGGCGAGTTCGTCGCGGCCGGGCAGGTGCTCGTCTACGGCGGCGCCGTGATGGTCATGTTCCTGTTCGTGATCGCCTACCTCGGCGACAAGAGCGAGGAGTCGCCGTGGTCGGGCGGCCCGTCGTGGCAAGTCGTGGGCGCCGTGCTCGCGGGCGGGGCGATTCTCGCCGAGGTGATCGTCGTCGTCGGCCTGAAGGCCGGCGACTTCCTCTCCTCGCCGCACCACGTCGGACGCGCCTTCGGATCGCCTGCGTCGGTCGGGCGCCTGTTTCTGACCGACCACCTGCTGGCGTTCGAGGTGACCTCGATCGTCCTGCTCGTCGCCGCGGTCGGCGGCGTCGTCCTCGGCTCGCACGCGCGCCGGACGGAGGAGCCGTCACTGGAGAGCCGTGCACGGGCCTGACATCCAGTGGTACGTCATCTTGAGCGCGCTCCTCTTCTCGACGGGCGCGCTCGGCGTGATGCTCCGGCGGAGCCCGCTGATCATCCTGCTCTCCGTCGAGATCATGCTGAACGCGGCGAACCTGCTGCTGATCGCGTTCTCACGGCTGCACGGGCGGGAGGACGGACAGATCTTCGCGATCTCCGTGATGGCCGTCGCCGCGTCCGAGGTCGTCGTCGGCCTCGGCCTGATCGTCGCGCTCGGCCGGCGCAACGTCGAGCTCGACGTCGACAAGCTCAGGACTCTGAGGGGGTAGGCGATGAGAGCCGCCGCCTGGGTCTGCCTGCTGCTTCCGCTTGCCTCGACGCTCGCGATCACGTTCGCGGGCACGCGGATCTCCCGGCGCACGGCCGCCTACATCTCGACGCTCACGACGATGGGCGCCTTCGCCGCGGCCGTCGTCGCGTTCCTCGCACTCCTCGGCGAGCACGCGGGCGAGCGCACCCACCTGACGACGTCTTGGACGTGGCTCGCGGCCGGTCCGTACCACTTCGGCCTCACGCTCCTCGTCGACCAGTTGAGCGTCGTGATGATGCTGATCGTCGCCGGCGTCGGATCGTTGATCGTCGCGTACTCAGTCGGCTACATGGACGGCGACGACGAGGAACGGCGCTATTTCGCGTACATGTCGTTGTTCGTCTTCTCGATGCTCCTGCTCGTGCAGACCGGGAACCTGCTGCTCCTGCTCGCCGGCTGGGGGATGGTCGGACTGTCGAGCTACCTGCTGATCGGCTACCACCAGGACCGCCCGTCGGCGGTTGCGGCCGCCAAGAAGGCATTCGTGATGAACGCCTTCGGCGACGCGACGATGGCCCTGGCGCTGTTCCTGCTGATCCAGCACACCGGCCGGCTCGACTATGCCGGCGTCTTCGCGGGCTCGCCCCACGGCGGCGCCGTCGCGAACCTGATCGCGCTCGGGCTGCTCGGCGGCGCGGTCGCGAAGTCGGCGCAGCTGCCCCTGCACACGTGGCTGCCCGACGCGATGGAGGGGCCCACGCCTGTCAGCGCGTTGATCCACGCCGCGACGATGGTGACGGCGGGGGTCTACCTGATCGTCCGCGTGCACCCGCTGTTCGAGAACGCGTATGTGGTCGAGGACCTCGCCGCAGGTCTCGGCGCGGCGACGCTCGTGATGGCGGGGCTGATCGCGCTCGTGCAGACGGACATCAAGCGCGTGATCGCGTACTCGACGATGTCGCAGATCGGCTACATGTTCGTCGGCGCCGGCCTGGGCGCGTACCCGAACGCGATCTTCCACCTGATGACCCACGCGTTCTTCAAGGCGCTGCTCTTCCTGGCGGGCGGAATCGCGATCCACGCCGTCGTCGGCGAGCAGGACATCCGCAAGCTGGCGGGTGTCGGGAAGCTGATGCCGTTCACGAAGGTCGTGTTCCTGATCGGGTCGCTCGCCCTCGTCGGGATCTTCCCGTTCGCGGGCTTCTTCTCGAAGGACTCGATCCTCGCGGCGGCGCTCGACCGCGGCTGGTTCGGGATCGTGATCTTCGCCGTCGGCGTGCTCGGCGCGTTCCTGACGGGCGTCTATGCGTTCCGTCTCTTCTTCATCGTCTTCACCGGCGAGCCGTCCGCGTTCGCGCGTGAGCACTTCCACTCGCATCACGGGCAGGAGGGCCCGCTGTCGATGCTGTGGACGGTCGGGACGCTCGCGGTGCTCTCGTGCATCGGCGGCTTCCTCCAGTTCGCGCCCACCTGGCACCCGCTCTCCACCTGGCTCGACCCGATCGAGCGCCCGATCGCCGAGCCCACCCACTGGGAGGAGTGGCTCGCGTCGGGCATTGCGATCACGGCCGGCCTCGCGGGGATCTTCGTCGCGTGGACGATCTACGCCGCCAAGCGCGCGAAGGCACCGCGGCCGGTGAAGCTCTTCGAGCAGAAGTTCTACTGGGACGAGCTGTACGACGTCCTCTTCTACCGCAGCTCGGAGGCACTCACGCGCGGCCTCTACGCGTTCGTCGAGCGTCCGCTGATCGGAGGCTCGATCAACGCCGTGAGCGGTGCTTTCGGGCTCGGCTCGCGCGAGCTCTCCACCGCGCAGAACGGCCTCGTGCGCTCGTACGCCCTCGCGCTCGCGAGTGGGCTCGCCGTCCTCGCCGTCGTCTTCCTGGCTGCCCGATGAACACCGACGTAGGCTCGACGGAGTCGGCATGAGTCACTGGCTGACGACGATCCTCATCGTGCTGCCCGTCGCCGGCGCGCTCGTGGTCGCCGCAGCGCCGTTGCCGCGCTACTGGGTCGGTTCGCTGGCCGCGTTGATCTCGCTCGTCGAGATCGGGTTCTGGATCACGGCGGCGTCGAAGTTCGACTTCGGCTCGCCGAGGTTGCAGTTCGCACAGCAGCGCTCGTGGCTCAGCGACCTTCAGGTCAGCTACCACGTCGGGCAGTACGCCTTCTCGCTTTGGCTGGTCGGCGTGACGACCGTCGTGATGGCCGCGTGCGTGATCTACGGGTGGTGGGTCGGCCGGGAACGGGCCCGCGCGTACTTCGCGCTCATGCTGCTGCTCACCGGCGCGATCGTCGGCGTCTTCACGGCGCAGGACCTGCTGCTCTTCTACGCGTTCTTCGAGGCGATGCTGATCCCGCTGTACGTCCTGATCGGCGTCTGGGGCGGCGCAGCGCGGCTGCGGGCGACTCTGACGTTCGTGATCTACACCGTCGTCGGGTCGCTGCTGATGCTCGCCTCGAACGTCATCTACGGGCTGCAGCAAGGGACTTTCGACCTCACGAAGATGGGGCCGAGCTCGTCGACGTGGCTCTTCGTCTGCTTCGTCGCGGCGTTCGCGATCAAGTCGCCGCTCTTCCCGCTCCACGGCTGGCTCCCGATCACCTACCGGGAGGCTCCGCCCGAGATCACCGCGGTGCTGACGGGAATCGTCGGAAAGGCGGGGCTGTACGGCCTGCTGCGGATCGCGATCCCGAAGTTCCCCTCGGTCGTCGACGACTGGCGCGTCGTGCTGCTCGTCCTCGCTTCGATCTCGCTGGTCTACGGCTCGCTGCTCGCGTGGCGCGCGCCGGACTTCCGCGGCGTCGTCATGTACTCGTCGCTCTCGCAGTCCGGGCTGATCGTGCTCGGGCTGTTCGCGAACAACGACCTCGGGCTCGACGGGGCCGTGCTGCAGATCGTGAACCATGCGCTGATCTCGACGACGCTCTTCCTGCTCGCGGGAATGGTCGAGCGGCGCACGTCGACGGGGGAGTTCGCACTGCTCGGCGGGATGGCACGCGGGCGCCCCGCGCTCGCGACCCTCGTGATGACCACGGGGATCATCGCGCTCGCCGTGCCGCTCTCGAGCTCGTTCGCCGGTGAGTTCCTCATCCTCGCCGGCGTGTTCCGGCAGGGCTGGGGCTGGGCCGCGGTCGGCGCCGTCGCGATCGTGCTCGCCGCGATGTACATGCTGCGCGCGATCTCAGGCGTGCTCCACCAGGACGTCGGGCCGGCGGTGCCGGACTCGGCGCTCGATCTGCGACTCGGCGAGCTCGCGGTCGTCGTGCCGCTCGTCGCGTGCCTGCTCGCGCTGAGCGCGTACCCGAACCTCGTTTCCGGCCACGCATTCGGGGGCGGATCGGCGGTCGTCAACTTCGCGTCTACGACTTCGACGGTCGGCAAGACGAGCT
>JABFWJ010000012.1 GCA_013362295.1 Thermoleophilia bacterium | reverse complement strand
GATCGCCTCCTCGATCACGACCGCGATGTCGTCGGCCTTCGTACTCTCCAGGCTCATTCGCTATCGCTCCGTCGAGCCTACGCTCACCTGTATCGCTCCGTCGAGCCTACGCTCACCTGTATCGCTCCGTCGAGCCTACGCTCATTCGAGTAGAGCGTACGCCTCCGTGGTGAGGAACTCCTTCAACGGCACGCTGAGCGCGACGTTCGCGAAGACCTCCTTGGCCTCCTCCGACGCGTCGACGGCCTGGATCTCCTCCCGCACGCGCTCCTCGTCGAAGCGGCCCGCCTGCACCCACGACCACACCTGGGCGCGGGAGATCTCCGCCGTCGCCGCGTCCTCCATCAGGTTGTCGATCGCCGCGGCGCCGACACCGTGCAGCCACGCGTCGAGGTACCGCACGCCGACGCTGACGTTCACGCGCAGCCCGTCGTCGGTGATCTCCGAGCCCGGAATGTCGAAGTCGACGAGCTGCTCCTCCGTCACGTGCACGTCGTCGCGCTTGCGGTCGACCTGATTCGGGCGCTCCCCGAGGACGGCGTCGAACTCCTCGAGCGCGACCGGGACGAGGTCGGGATGTGCCACCCAGGTCCCGTCGAAGCCGTCGCCGGCCTCGCGCCGCTTGTCCTCGGCCACCTTCGCGAGCGCGACGGCGTTCACCTCCGGGTCACGCCGGGACGGGATGAATGCCGCCATGCCGCCGATCGCGTGCGCCTCGCGGTCGTGGCACGTCCGCACCAGCAGCTCCGTGTAGGCGCGCATGAAGGGCACGGTCATCGTCACCTGCGCGCGATCGGGCAGTACGGCGCCCATCTTCTTGATGCAGCTGAAGATGTAGTCCCAGCGACCGGCGTTCAGCGCGCACGAATGATCGCGCAGCTCGTACAGGATCGCGTCCATCTCGAACGCCGCGAGGATCGTCTCGATCAGGACCGTGCACTTGATCGAGCCGTGCGGCAGCCCGACCCCGTCCTCGGCGAACGCGAACGCGCGCGCCCAGAGGCGCGCCTCCTCGTGCGACTCGAGCTTCGGAAGGTAGAAGTACGGCCCGGTCGATCGCTCGAGCTGCTCGCGCGCGTTGTTGAAGACGACGATCCCGAAGTCGAAGAGCGACGCGCTGACCGGTGCGCCGTCGACCTCGTGGTGGCGCTCGACCAAGTGCCAGCCGCGCGGGCGGATGACGAGCGTCGCGATCTCGTCGTTCAGGCGGTACTGCTTCTCGCCCGTGTCGAGCTCGATCGTGCGGCGGACGGCGTCGTACACGTTCCGCTGGCCGTCGCGCACGTTCTCCCACGTCGGCGAGTTGGCGTCCTCGAAGTCGGCCATGAAGACCTTGGCGCCCGAGTTGAGCGCGTTGATCATCATCTTCCGCTCGACCGGTCCAGTGATCTCCGTGCGGCGGTCCTGGAGGTCGGCCGGCGCCGGAGCGACCGTGAAGTCCTCCGGCGCCCGCACGAACCGCGGCCGCTCTCGGGGCCTCGCCGCCCGTGCCGCGAGCAGCCGCTCGCGTTCGGGATCGAGCTCGCGGTGGAGGCGGTCGACGAATTCGAGCGCCTCCCTCGAGAGCACGTCGGCCTCTACGCGAATTGCGCTTCCTCCGTCGACCCGTGCAGCGCGAGCGTCGAGGCGTCCTTGGACACGGCCTGCATCACCTTGTCGAAGTATCCCGCACCGACCTCGCGCTGGTGCTTCGTGGCGGTGTAGCCGTCGGCCTCGAGCGCGAACTCGCGCTCCTGCAGCTCCACGTAGGCGCTCATCCCGCGCTCCCGGTAGCCGCGCGCCAGGTCGAACATGCCGGCGTTCAGGGAATGGAAGCCCGCGAGCGTGATGAACTGGAAGCGGTAGCCCCACTCGCCGAGCTGCCGCTGAAAGCCGGCGATCTCGTCGTCGCTGAGCGCCTGCTTCCAGTTGAAGGACGGCGAGCAGTTGTATGCAAGCAACTTGCGCGGGTGCCGCACGTGGATCGCCTCGGCGAAGGCCTGTGCCTCGCCGAGATCGGGCGTCGACGTCTCGAACCAGAGCACGTCTGCGTACGGCGCATAGGCGAGGGAGCGCGCGATCGCAGCGTCCAGGCCGTCCCGGACATGGAAGAAGCCCTCGGCCGTGCGCTCGCCCGTCACGAACTCGGCGTCGTGCTCGTCGATGTCGCTCGTCAGGAGGGTCGCGCTGAGGGCGTCGGTGCGCGCGACGAGGACAGTCGGCACGTTCAGCACGTCGGCGGCGAGACGCGCCGCGGTGAGCGTCCGGATGAATTGCGACGTCGGCACGAGCACCTTCCCGCCCAGGTGCCCGCACTTCTTCTCCGCAGCGAGCTGGTCCTCGAAGTGGACCCCAGCGGCGCCCGCCTCGACCATCCCCCTCATCAGCTCATAGGCGTTGAGGGCGCCGCCGAAGCCCGCCTCCGCGTCGGCCACGATCGGTGCGAGCCAATCCGTGCCGTTGCGGCCCTCCGACCAGTCGATCTGGTCGGCGCGAAGCAAGGCGTTGTTGAGGCGCCGCACGACCTGCGGCACCGAGTTCACCGGGTAGAGGCTCTGATCCGGATAGGTCGAGCCCGCGAGGTTCGCATCGGCCGCCACCTGCCACCCGGAGAGGTAGATCGCCTGCAGGCCGGCCCGCACCATCTGCACGGCCTGGCCGCCGGTGAGGGCGCCGAGCGCGTTCACGTAGCCACCACGATCCCCGGAAGGAGCGGTCAGGAGGCGCCAGAGCCGCTCGGCGCCGACCCGGCCGAGCGTGCACTCGGGGACGACGGATCCGCGCAGGCGGACGACGTCCTGCGCGCTGTAGGAGCGCTCGATTCCGGCCCAGCGCTCGTCCTCCGACCATTGCGCTTCCAGCTGGGTCGTCCGTTCTTGGATCCGGTCTGCGATGTTCATCCGTGGCTCCTTCGGGGTCGCGATGAGTTTGGGATCCTAGATATGGCACTTTGGGCTGTCAAACCGCTAAAAGCCTCCCACTTGGATCCCAAGCGGTAAGCTCGGCACTGATGTTCGGATCCGAAAGGAGGTGAAACCGATGGCAGAGAGCACCGAGACACCGAGCACCGAGGAGCCCATCGCCCCGACGGCGCGCTGGGAGCTCGTCGAGTGCACCTGTCCCGACTGGTGCGAGCGCGACCACGAACAGGATTGAATCCGGTTTGAAACGCGTATCGGATCGAGCGCCCAGCCCGTTTGAGGTATAGCGGCGTGCGGTGGCGTCGCCGATCATCCGATCAGCACGTCCCACCGAAATGAATCTGCGGCACGTCCATCCCAGCGGGCTCGAGCGGCTGACGCGTTGAACGTCTGGCTGTCGAGCTACACGATCGCCCTCGGCGGGATCTTCCTCGTCTGGATCGGCGTCTCCGCGTACGTGATCGTCACCCGCGCGCTGTTCGACGTCGCCGACCTGTCGTTCCACACGGCGCGCCGCGTGCTCGAGCGCCGTCTCGCGCGCCTCGGCTCGGCCGACGCCGCACTCGCGGGGCTCCCGCGCCGGACGCTCGCGGGCATCGCGGCCGACGCGTCGACCACTCCGTCGCTTGCGCGCGCGGC
>JABFWJ010000453.1 GCA_013362295.1 Thermoleophilia bacterium | reverse complement strand
GAGGTCCATCTCGACTGGGTGAACACCCAGAAGGCGCGCCATCTCTTCGGACGGCTCAGCTACCTCGGCCTGCCGGTGTACGGCTTCGGGTCGCTCGCCGACGGCAACCCGACCGACACCTTCGGCCGCAACATCTACCTCGATGTCTTCAATGCGCCGGGGTACGGACCTGGGTGGAAGCGCGAGAACAGCTTCCTCGCGCACAACCCCGGCGGCAATTTTTGCTACGGCTTCTACCCGCATGCGCCCTATCCGGGCTACCCGCCGGGAACGCGTCCTGCCGGATACGGCGAGCGCTACCGGGCGACGGTGATCGGGCCGGGTGTCCTGCCCGACATCTTCTGGCAGGGTGACGACATCGGCAGCTTCAACGCCGACGACCCTCAAGATCTGGCGTACGAGGCGCAGATGAACGCGCTCGGTTCGCAGTACGCCGCCGCCGACACGCTCTGCCAGCAGCACTAGCGTCACGGCGCGTCGCCTGACTCACCCGTAGGGGTGAGCGCTCGCCGCGGAGCGGGGATCGGCGCGGCGCCGGAGCGGCCCCCCGAACGTTCCGCAACGGGAATAGCGGCAGTGCTTGTGGTGCGGGAGTATGCGTCTGATGTTGCGGCGCATCCTGATCCCGGTCCTCGCGGCTCTCTGCCTTTTGACGGCCTGCCTGGCCGCGCCTGCCGGCGCGGGCACGATCGTCGTCAAGCTGACGTTCGTCCCGGGGAAGCTCGCCGTGAAGTCGGCCCCGGCCGTCGTCTCCGGGACGCGCCAGGTGCCCGTGACGATCGCCGACGGCCGCGGGAGCGGCGCGGGCTGGACGCTCAAGCTCGCCTCGGCGAAGCCGGTCACGGTCGTCGGCATCACCGCCCGCTGCGCGGCCGGTTCGACCTGCACGCTCCCGACCGCCGCGAGCGGCCCTTCCGGCAGCGTCGTCCTGCGCGCCGCGCGCGACAGCGGCATGGGCGTCATGAACCTCATCGTCACCGTGGCGGCGCAGACGGGCTCGACGCCCGTCACGTTCAGCGTCTCCTAGCGCAGGTCCTTGTTCGACTCCATGTCGAACCACATCGCGAAGAGTGTGAACTGGCTGCCGGAGATGAGCAGCAGCGCGACGAGCACGATCGTGGCCGGCGTGATCCCGTTGCCCTGAAGTCGGAGCACGGTCTCGAAGAGGCCGAGCGCAAGGCCGACGGTCGTCATCAGAAAGCCGAGGAAGTAGAAGAACACGAGGGGGTGGAAGTCGCGGATCACGTACTTCTCGCGCATCCGCCAGAAGAACCCCTTCCACAGCAGCCACGAGATGCGCGGCACGACGCGGCGGATCCTGATCCCGGAGCGCTCGCCCACCCCGTAGATCGGCCGCGACGGGAAGTCGCGCACGCGCGCGTTCCACACGTTCAGGTGGACGAGCATGTCGTTGGGGAAACCGTAGGAGGTGTAGATCCGGTCGAGGTCGAGCAGCTGCAGCACGCGCAGTGAGATGACCGTGTAGCCGGCCTGCGAGTCGGCGATATGCCAGTAGCCGGATGCCACCTTCGTCAGCAGGCTGAGGACCGCGTTGCCGAGGTAGCGGTTGCGCGGGATCAGCTTCCACGCGCTGCCCGTGAACAGGCGGTTCGCCTTCGCGTAGTCGAGCTCGTCGCGCACGACCGGCGTGGTGAACGGCTCGAGCTCGTCGGGATCCATCTGGTTGTCGCCGGCCATCACCGCCGTTGCGTCCATGCGCTCCGCGAGCGCGCGCTTGTAGCCGGTCACGATCGCCGCGCCCACGCCGCGGTTGCGGTCGTGGACGTGCACCTCGACCCTCGGATCGTCGACTGCACGCGCACGCTCGGCGGTCGCGTCGCTCGAGGCGTCGTCGACGACGTAGATGCGGTCGACGAACCCCGGGATCCCCTGCAGGGTGGCCGCGATCAGGCCCTCCTCGTCGTGCGCCGGGACCACGACCGCGACGCGCTTTCCTTCCAGCATGAGGCGATGGTACGGCCGTCGGCGGTCGGTACGGAGCGCGGGCGGCCGTCCGAGAAAGGCGTGAATCTGGTTCGGCTCCGCCGAATCAGGTTCAGGCTTTCCCAGACTGCGGCGCTAGGTCGTCAGCCGACCCACGCGGCCGTAGCCGATGATCGCGGCAATGCCGCCGACGATCAGGCCGATCAGCGCACCGACGACGAGCCCGGTGCGCCGGGAGTGGGCGGATGCCTTGACCGACCGCGCCGGCTCGATCACCTTCGCGCTCTCGACCTCCTTCGCGAACGCCAGCTGCTGCTGCAGCGTCTCCTGCTGCGCGATCAGGTTGCCCAACCGCGTCTCGGCGTTGTCCTCCTGGCTGACGACGACGAGCTGTTGGAGCGGATCGAGGTTCTTCGCCGCTCGCTCGGCGCGGGTGATGATCGTCAGGCGCTTGTTGACCGAGGCGATCTGCTGATTCACCTGCGTGAGCGTGGTCTGAAAGGTTCGTTCCTTGACGCCGACGTAGGCGGCGGTCGTCTTCTGGACGACGATGTTCGACAATGCGTTCGGTGCGGGAGCGGTCGTGCTCGGTCGCGTGCCCGACACCGAAAGCGCGATCAGGGGCGTGGCGCGCGCCGCCCCGGCGCCGGTCACGGTCCCGACCTGCGAGACCGACACGTGACCCCGGAGCGCCGAGGGGCGCATGTCCGCCCGGTTCGCCGCCTGCTCCTGAGCCGCGGCCGAGCTGACGATCTGCTGAACGGCACGCGGGTTCGTCCCGAAGCCGTTGACGAGTGCGCCGCCCGGCGAGGTCGGCTGCCCGAGCGAGATCAGCGCCGTCGCCTTGTAGTTGTTCCCGCCGCGGAAGGAGAAGACGACGCCGAGGATCGCTCCTGCGATCAGCCCCGCCACCGGCAGCCACCACAATGCGACCAGCGCACGCCGCCAGCGCGCGAGGTCGACTTCGCGCTCGGCGTCGAGGTCCACTGCCATCGGGCGCTGACCCTACCGAAGGCGCGTGACGGTCAGCGGTGGCAGCCGGAGCGCACCGCCTTGACCGTCCGCCAGAAGCGCTGCGACGACGCCCCGTGCTTTTTGCGCAGCACGACGTTGCATACCTGGATGCCGCGGTGCTTGCCCGCCGCTGCGGCGCTCGCGTAACGGTGCGCCGCGATCACGGCGTGGTTACGCCGAACGATCCGTGCCAGCACGCGCGCCGGCACGAGCCCCGGCCCTCTCCGCACCGGCGCGCGCTTCTCCGCGAGTCCGTACAACCGTGCGTAACCGGTGAGATAGAGCCGCTCTCCGTCCGCGACCACGGGCGAGTACTTGCCGTCCGGATACGTCCAGAGGGGCCCGCCGGTGCGTGCGTCGAGGGCGTACGTCGTGCCCTTCAGCGTCGCGAAGTAGACGCGGCCCGCGATGATCGTCGGCGAGCCGGAGATCGGGCCGTTGGCCTTGAACTGCCAGATGCTGCTGCCCGTCGCGGCGTTCAGGCAGAAGAAGCGATGCGAGTACGAGCCGGCGTAGACGCGGCCGCGCCAGACCGCGGCCGACGAGTACACGAAGCCGCCCGTCGATTGCGACCAGCGCAGCTTCCCGCTCGCCGCGCCGTACGAGTACAGCTTCCCGTCGGTTGCGCCGATGTACACCCGTCCGTAGGCGAGCGCCGGCGTCGCATAGAAGTTCCCGGTGCTGCCGAAGCGCGGCTGCACCTTCGCCTGCCACACGATGCGCCCGTTGGTCGCGTTGAGCGCGTAGAGACGCCCGGAGTAGTCGCCGACGTAGATGCGATTCCCGGAGATCGCGACACCGCTCTTCACCTGGCTGCGGAGCTTCGTCACCCAACGCGTCTTGCCCGTGCGCCTGCGGAGCGCCCAGACCCGCCCGTTCCAGTCGCCGACGAAGACCGATGCGCCGGCCACGAGCGGCGACGACTCCGACGGGCCGATCGTGCGCCTCCAGACGATGTTCCCCGTGCCGACCTTGAAGGCGATCACCTGCCCCGTCAGCGACGGGCTCGGCTTGCGGTTGCAGGGCGGCGCGTTCATGAACGTCTCGTAGACGACATGCCGATCGAGCGCCGGCGACGCGGCGAGGCAGCGGTGCGACGCGAACTTCCAGGCACGCTTCCCGTTCTTCGCCCCGATTGCGAACACCGTCCCCGCGTTGTTGGCGAAGAAAAGCCGGCCGTAGCCGACGACGGGCGGGAACTCGACGAGGCTCTGCGCCCGAAACGTCCACAGTCGCCGGAACGGAGGCGCGAGCGAGATCCCGCGCGCGAACCGCTGGCGCTCGGCGTCATAGCCGTAGGTCGGCCACGCGATCCCGGGCTCGTGCGGCGGCGGGGGTGCGGCCTCGGTCGTCACGAACTCGACCGTCGACGAGCCCTTGACGTCGCGCGCCTCGTGCTGCACGTGGAAGTACCACGCGATCGCCGCACCGACGAGCGCGAGCACCAGCACGGCGGCGCCGATCAGGATCCGCTTCATCACCGGCGCGTGACGGCGAACACCCGGGAGTAGCCGTGAAGCAGCAACCGGCGGCCCGCGCCGGACACGGGCACGTACTCACCGTGCGGGAAGTCGAGCACGATCCGCCCGCTCCGCGCATCCACGCCGAGAATGCGGTGCGCAAACGAGCCGGCATACGCAACACCGTCGACGACGGTCGCCGCACCCGAGATCGGGCCGCCGGTGCCGTGCGCCCACAGCGTCGCACCGTTCGACGCGCGGAGCGCGTAGAAGACGCCGTTGTACGCGCCGAAGAAGACGCGCCCGCCGGCGACGGCGGGGGACGAGTAGACGTATGACCCGGTCGACCTCCGCCAGAGATAGGCGCCACGCGTGCTGAACGCGGTCAGCGAGCCGCCCGTCGAGCTCGGGACGAAGACGCGCCCGGCGGCGACCGCGGGCGTGCCGTAGACGCGGCCGTTGACCGAGCGCGACCAGCGCAGGGCACCGTTCCGGGCCCGCAATGCGAGCAGCCGCCCGCAGTAGTCGCCGATGTAGAGCGTCCGGCCTGCGAGCGCGGCCGACGAGGTGACCTTGCAGCCGCCGAAGCGTCGCCACCGGGCCCGGTGCGTGCGCAGGTCGAGCGCGGTGATCGTCCCGTTCCACGCCCCGAAGACGTCGACGCCGTCGACGACGACCGGCGACGACTCCACCGGCGAGCCGACCGTGTAGCGCCAGAGGAGGCGGCCGTCGGAGCGGCGCAGCACCGAGATGTGGCCGTCCATGCCGTGCACGACGAGCACGTCACGCCAGACGGCCGGGGACGAGGCCATCTTCCCGTTGGGCGTGCGGTGCTGCCAGATCACCTGACCGTTGCGCATGTCGAGCGCCGTCACGGTTCCCTGCGCGTTCGCGATGTACGCCACCCCGTCCTTGACGACGGCCGGAAACTCGATCAGCGACCCGAGCCCGCGTGACCAGACGACCCGAAACGGCGGGCGGATCTTCAGTCTCGGCTGGGCCTGCGTGCGCCTGGCGTCCGCCCCGTACATCGTCCACTGCAGCGAGCGGCGGTAGATGCGGATCGTCGACTTCGGCCGCTTGCGGAACGGCAGGCGCACCGCGCGGCCGTCGTAGCCGGGCTTCTCCGCCACCGTCACGAGCGCCCGCCGGCGAAGAAGCGGGATGCGCGCGACGCCGTGCCGGTCGCTACGCGCCGAGTGCTTGCCGATCCTGACGTGCGCCCCGTCGACCCGCGTGTTCGTGTCCCCGTCGACGACCGTCACCTGGACGTGCACCGGGCGGGGCGGACGATCCGGAACGGGGTCGACGTGCCTGACCGTCCGGGTGTGCGTGACGGTTGTGATCGCCTCGGGACGCGAGCCGCAGCCGGCGGCCAGCAGTCCCGCTCCGGCGAGGAGCAGCGCGCGACGTCTCACGCCTCCTCGGGCACCGCCTCCGCCTGCGGCTCTACGGGCTGCAGCGAGCCGTCCTGCTCCTCGAGAATCACCTGCGAGAAGAAGCGCGTCATGACGACGCCCTCGCGGAAGTCGCCGAGGCGCGGCTCGAGCTGCTCACCGTTCGCGACCGCCAACGCCAGCTCGGGGTAGCGCGAGCCGGCCGCGGTCGGGAGCGGGAAGCCGCCGCCGAAGCGAGGGTTCACGTCGGTCACCCACAGCTCGCCGTCGGGCTCGCGGAAGCACTGGACGTTCGCGGGGCCGATGATGCGCAGCGCTTCGGACACGCGCGCGCCGAAGGCGATCAGATCGGGATCCCGGATCGTCATGCCCTTGATGGATTCGCCGCCTTTGGACTCGATCATCGTTCGTGGCACCGCCGCGAGGCAGCGTCCGTCGAGGTCACAGAACACGTCGACGGAGAACTCTTCGCCGTGACAGAGGCACTGCACCATCGAGTCGGCCGTCGTGTAGCGAAGGAAGAAGTCGAGCTCGGTCTGATTGTCCGCCCGGTAGATGTGGCGAGAACCGAAGCCACGTCGGGCCTTGACGAGCACCGGGAAGCGGATCTGCTCCGGCACCTCCGTTGGCAGCCAGGTCGGGGGCGTGCCGATCCCCTGCTCCTCGAAGAAGCGGTGCGCCAGGTACTTGTCCGAGCAGCGCTCGATCGTCTCAGGCTCGGGGACGAGGACGACGGCACCGCCGAGATGGTCGCGCGCGTGTGCGAGCACGAGGTGGTCGAGATCGGTCAGCGGGACGATCAGGCGGACGTCGTGGATCTCGACGAGCTCGCGCAGCGCCTCGACGTAGAACGGATCGTCGATGCGCGGGACCAGGGCGCGCTGATCCGCGTGGTAGAGCGCGGGCGCCAGCTGGTCGACGTCGGCTGCGATCGTGGTCGCGCCGGCCTCGCGGAACGCGGTGACGATGTCGACGCGCTGGCCTGCGCACGTGAACAGGACGGCCGCCACGACCACGGAGGGTAGCGGGGCCGCATGAGGGCGCTGTCAGACCTCTACTGGTGCCAGCCGCCGCTCGGGCCCTTGTACGTCCCGCCGAAGAGCGAGAGGGGCGTCCGGAAGAGGATCAGCAGGTCGGTCTTCCAGTCGCGGTGGCGCACGTACCAGAGGTCGAGCTCGATCCGCTCGGCCCACGGCAGCTTGGCGCGGCCGTGGATCTGCGCCCAGCCGGTGATGCCGGGCTTGACGTCGAGCCGGTGCAGCTGGCGCTCGTCGTACTGCTCGACCTGGTAGCGGAGCGTCGGCCGCGGCCCGATGATCGACATGTCGCCGCGGACGACGTTCCAGAGCTGCGGCAGCTCGTCCAGGCTCAACCGGCGCAGGACGCGGCCGCTCCTCGTGATCCGTGCGTCGCCCTTGTCGACGGCGAATCCCGCGCCCTGCTGCTCGGCGCCGACGACCATCGTCCGCAGCTTCAGGAGCTCGAAGTCGGCGCCGCCCCGTCCGACGCGCACCTGCTTGTAGAGAACCGGGCCGCCGTCCTCGAGCTTGACCGCGAGCGCGCCGAGGGCGAGCAGCGGGCTCGAGAAGACGAGCCCGGTCCCGGCGACCGCGACGTCGAGCGCCCTATTCATGCACCGGCTGCCACGTGGCCGGCACGCCACGACGCAGGTAATTCCACAGCGCAACGAGCGTCGCCCACGAGACGAGCACGTAGTAGCGCGCGATCCCGACGCCGGCGGCCGCGGCGACGAGCAGCAGCAGCTGCGCAGCGAGCGCGACGTCGTAGATCCAGCCGTGCGTGACGAGCGCGATCGACGTGACGAGAAGGACGACATGAAGGAGGCCCGACGCGTATCGCAACAGCCGGTGCGACAGGATCGCGAGCCCGTAACGGGCGCCGAGCCGGCGCAGCATCTTGCCGCGCAGCACGATCAGCCAGCAGTGCTCGAACATGCGCACCTTGCGCCGGTACTCCGTCTCGTTCGAGGGCGTCGGCTTCTCCCAGGCGAGCGCCTCGGGCTCGTACACCGCCCGCCGGCCGCGCTGCACCATCAGGTACGGCAGCGCGAGGTCGTGGCCGAAGCGCGGGTCGACCTCGACGTAGTCGGCGCGGCGCAGCGCGTAGATCGAGCCGTTCCCTCCGGTCACCGAACCGAGCGTCGACTCGGCGCCGCGCTGCACCATCTCGTAGCGCCAGTAGACGCCCTCCTTGTTCGAGCCGTCGGCGGCGAGGATCTTCAGCTGCCCACAGACGTAGCCGACGTCGGGGTCGGCGAAGGCGCGGACGAGCTTGCGCAGGGCATCCTCCGACCACGTCGCGTTCGCGTCGGAGAAAGCGACGATCTCCGAGTCCGTCTCCCGCACCGCGCGGTCCTGGGCGGCCACCTTGCCGCCGCGCTCGTTCCGGATCACCTGCACGCCGGGATACCCACCCGCGATCTCCTCGGTGCGGTCGCTCGAAGCGTCCGAGGTGACGACGAGCTGGAGCTTCTCCGGCGGGTAGTCGAGCGCGAGCAGGTTCTCGAGACGGCGCCCGATCACGGGCTCCTCGTTATACGCCGCGACGATCACGGCGACCGTCGGCTCGATCTCGCCCTTGCGCACGCGGCGCGGCGCGATGCGTGCAAGCAGCGCCGCGAACGCGGGGTAGGCGGCGTGCGTCCAGACGAGGGCGGCGAGCGACACCCAGAAGAGGATCTCGGCGGCGATCACGCGGCGCGGGCGAGGGACAGGAACTTGTACGCGAGCTCCGGCCGCTCCGACTCGGCTTGGAGCGCCGAGATCGTCGCCTCCGCGAGCACCGGCTCCTCGAACACAGGCCGGTACGGGTCGTCGTAGCGCAGGTAGTTCATCGCGGTGTCGATCTCGCCGAGCACGCCGCGCAGCTCGACCCCGCGCAGGCCGGCCCGCGCGAGCAGCCGCTCGTAGCTCGACGGCGTGAAGTACCAGAGCCGGGCGAAGTCGAAGGCCGCAGACGACGCACGCATGACCCTGTTCGCGATCGAGCCGGCGTTACCGCCGACGAGCGAGAGGAGCACGCCGTGGTCGGCGAGGAGCGGCGCGACCAGCCCGAGCAGCTCCACGGGCCGCTTCGTGTGCTCGACGACCTCCCAGAACGTCACGAGATCGAAGCGCTCGTGCGCATGGTCGGCGACGTCCTGCGCGAGCTCGAGTCCGTAGGACTCGCGTGCGAGCGCACGCGCACGCTCGCCCGGTTCGACCCCCGCGACGGTCCAGCCGCGGGCGCGTGCGACGTCGAGGAACGTGCCGACCGAGCTACCGACGTCGAGGACGCGCCCGGGCCCGCCGCGCAGCTGCTCGACATCGTCCAGCGCGTGCTCGAACTTGCGCCGGTCGAACTCGAGTTGCGCCGGGGAGAGGAGAACGTCCAGCCACATGGCGGCGACGGGCGCCGCCGACCAGAACTCGTCGAGCACGCTCTCGCGCAGCTGCGTGCCGATGAAGACCGTGCCGCAGCTCGTACAGCGCAGATAGGGGAAGCCGTCCTTCTCGAACACGAGGACCGCGTCTCCGGGACCGCAGACGGCGCATGGCACCTCCTCGGCGAGCTCGCGGCGGAGCCGACCGTGCTCGTCGACGAACTGCGCGCGCTGCTCGGCGAGCGCGTGCCAGTACGCGTCGCGTCCGGTGGCGCGCACGTACGCGGCGACGCCCTGGTTGCGGGTCTCCTGATAGCTCATGACCGCGGATATACTCGCAATCGTGCTCGGTGCGGCGCCAAGACAGCGCAGTCGGGGCCGATGGCTTTGAGTTCGCGGACCTACCTCGTGATCGGCTGCGGGTCGATCGGGACGCGGCATGCCCGCAACCTGCTGGAGCTCGGCGCGGCGGAAGTGGTCGCGTTCGACGTCAGTCGCGAGCGCCGCGAAGCCGTCGCCCGCGAGCTCGGCGTCCCCACGGTCGACGAGCTCGAGGCGGGCTGGGGCGCCTCGCCCGACGCCGCCCTCATCACCACGCCGTCGAGCTCGCACCTGCCGCTCGCCCGCGAGGCCGTGCGACGCGGCATCTCGATCTTCGTCGAGAAGCCGCTCAGCGACTCGCCCGAGGGCGTGGAGGAGCTCCTGCAGGCAACCGCCGCCGCGGGGGTCGTCTCGCTCGTCGGCTGCAACATGCGCTTCCATCCCGGGATCCGCGCGTTGAAGGAGCTGCTCGGCAGGTGCGAGCTCGGCGACCTCCACTCCGCGCAGTTCGAGGTCGGCCAGTACCTGCCCGACTGGCGGCCGGCCACGGATTACCGGACGTCGTACAGCGCGCGCCGCGAGCTGGGCGGCGGGATCATCCTCGACGCGATCCACGAGCTCGACTACGCGCGCTGGCTGCTCGGCGAGGTGCACGAGGTCGCATGCTTCGCCGACCACGTCAGCAAGCTCGAGATCGACACCGAGGACGTCGCGTCGATTCTGCTCCGCTTCGAGACCGGGACGATCGCCGAGGTGCATCTCGATTACCTGCAGCGCGCGTACAGCCGCACGTGCAAGCTCGTCGGCGAGCTCGGCACCGCACGTTGGGACTACAACCGGCCGGAGCTCGACGTGTACCTCGCCGCCGACGGCGCATGGACGAGCAGGCGGCTCTTCGACCAATGGGAGCCGAACACGATGTACCTCGACGAGCTGCGCCATTTCCTGCGCTGCCTCGACGGCGAGGAGCAACCGCTCGTCGACGTCGCGGCCGGCGCGAAGTCGCTACAGCTCGCGCTCACGGCGAAGCGCGCAGCCGCAGAGCGCCGCGTGATCTCGCTCGACGGAGCGACCTCGTGAGCGTCGTCGGCATCGTCCAGGCGCGCATGGCGAGCACGCGACTGCCGGGGAAGGTGCTGTCCGACATCGCAGGCGTGCCGATGCTCGGCCGGGTCGTCGGCCGGCTCGCGCGCGCCGAATCGGTGGACGATGTCGTCGTCGCCACGTCGACGTCGGTGGGCGACGACGCCGTCGCTCGCTATTGCGAGGCGCACGGCATCCGGGTCTTCCGCGGCGACGAGGTCGACGTGCTCGATCGCTTCTACCGCGCGGCGTCGGAGACAGGCGCGCACGTCGTGATCCGCGTCACCGCGGACTGCCCGCTGCTCGACCCCGAGGTCGTCGACCGCGCCGTCGCGGCGCTCGCCGCCGGCGCGGACTACGTGACGACGCGGCATCCGCCGTTCCCCGACGGGACCGACGTCGAGGTGTTCTCGATGCAGGCGCTCGAACGTGCCTGGCGCGACGCGACGAGTCCCCTCGACCGCGAGCACGTGACGCCGCTCCTGCGCCGCGACGACGGGCTGCGGCGCGTCGCACTCGACGGCGCGCCGGTACTTCCGCCGGGCGGAGACCGGTGGACCGTCGACGAGGAGCGCGACCTCGCGTTCGTCCGTGCCGTCTACGAGCGCCTCGGAAGCGATGAGTATGCTGGCATCCGCACCGTGGCCGACCTGCTCTGGAAGGAGCCGGCGTTGACTCAGCTGAACAGTGGCATCGCCCGCAACGAAGGGCTCTATCGCTCGATCGCCGAGGAGCCCGCCCTCGCCGCCGAGCCGCTCCGGCTGGATCGCTCGCGCGCGCTCGCAGAGCGCGCCGCGCGCGTCATCCCCTCGGGGACGCAGACGTTCAGCAAGGGACCGACGCAGTTCGTGCGCGGCGTCGCACCGATGTTCCTCGACTCCGGACGCGGCAGCCACGTCTGGGACGTCGACGGCAACGAGTTCATCGACTACGCGATGGCGCTGGGGCCGATCATCCTCGGCCATGCGTACCCGGACGTCGACGAGGCGGTTGCCGCACAGGTCCGGCGAGGAGTGGCGTTCTCGCTCCCGCACCCGCTGGAGGTGGAGGTCGCCGAGCAGCTCGTCGAGATCGTCCCGTGCGCCGAGATGGTCCGCTTCGGCAAGAACGGCTCCGACGCGACGTCCGGCGCGGTGCGCGCGGCGCGCGCGTACACGGGCCGGGAGCTGATCGCGTGCTGCGGATACCACGGCTGGCAGGACTGGTACATCGGCACGACGACACGCAGCCTCGGCGTTCCGCGTGGCGTACAGGACCTCACAGTCCCGTTCGCCTACAACGACCTGGCGAGCCTGGAGCGGATCTTCGAGGAGCATCCTGGCCGGGTCGCCGCGGTGATCATGGAACCGGTCGGCATCGCCGCGCCCGAGCCCGGCTTCCTGGAAGCCGTGCGCGAGCTCGCAACGCGTGAGGGTGCGCTGCTCGTGTACGACGAAGTCGTCACGGGGTTCCGGCTGGCGCTGGGGGGAGCGCAAGAGCTGTTCGGCGTCACGCCCGATCTGGCCGCCGTCGGCAAGGCGATGGGCAACGGGTTCCCGATCGCGGCGGTCGTCGGCCGCGCCGACGTGATGGAGATCTTCGACGAGATCTTCTTCTCGTTCACGTTCGGCGGCGAAGCCGCGTCGCTCGCCGCCGCTGCGGCGACGCTCGCGGTGCTGCGTGACGGCGAGGTGATCCCGCATCTATGGGCGCAGGGCCAGGTGCTGAGCGACGGGTTCAACACGCTGGCGGCGCACTTCGAGCTCGGCGAGACGGCACGGTGCATCGGCCTGCATCCGCGCACGGTGCTGGCCTTCTACGAGACCGACGGCCACGACCCCCTCCTCCTGAAGAGCCTGTTCCAGCAGGAGTGCATCCGGCGCGGTGTGCTGTTCACCGGCGGGCAGAACATCTCGTTCGGCCATTCCGACGCGGACGTCGAGCACACGCTGCGTGTGTATCGCGCCGCGTTCGAGGTGCTGCGCAAAGGGATCGACGACGGCGATCCCGAGGCGCTCCTCGACGGGGCCCCCGTCGAGCCCGTGTTCCGCGCCCCGTGAGCATTGGCTGAGATCGCCGTCCGGCCGGCGAGCCCGGGCGACGGCGAGTTCGTGTGGGAGTGCCGGAACGACCCGGCCGCACGGGCCGTCTCGCGGTCGGTCGAGCCGATCCCACTCGCCGACCACCTCGCGTGGTTCACTGCCCGGCTCGAGCGGTCGGAGACGCGGTTCCTGATCGTCGAGGCGGCCGGAGAACCTGCTGGCTACGTTCGCTTCGAGCGCGGAGACGTCGAGACGGAGATCAGCATCGCGCTCGCACCGAAGGCCCGCGGCCGGGGCG
>JABFWJ010000352.1 GCA_013362295.1 Thermoleophilia bacterium | reverse complement strand
GGGCCGCCTCACCGTCGTCGACTGGGAGCACGCCGGCGCGGGCCTGCCGCTCGAGGATCTCTTCCAGTGGCGGCTGCAACAGCTCGAGCTGATCGGCGGCGGCACGCCCGACGAGCTCGTGCGCGGTGCGCTCGAGCCGGACCGGCAGGTGCTCGACCTCTCCGACCGGCTCGGCGTCGACGCGGCGATCGCGCCGGGCGCGCTGCTGCGCGCCGCAGCCCGGCCGGGCGCGGTCGACGGGCGCGTGCACGTCTACGAGCGGCTGAACGAGCTCCTCGGAGCGATCGCGTGAGCCTCGTGACGCGTGAACGCGTCTCGAAGGCGCGCCAGGAGCCCGGGGCGGTGCAGCGCTGGCTCAGCCGAAAGGTCTTTCCGACCATGCAGGCCGCCGGCTTCCACGTGACCGGCAACCACTTCTACGAGCCGGTGCCCGACACGCGCGAGATCGCCGCCCGCTACGACGACGGGCCGCGTGCGCTCGGCATCGACTTCCGCCTCGACGACGCCGCGCGCTACGCGCTGTCGCTCGCAGCCGAGTACGGCGACGCCGCGCGCGCCGACCTCGACCGCTTCGGCTACGCCGAGCCCAACCACCTCTTCTTCGGCGTCGACGCCCTGCTGCTCTACGGCCACCTCCGCCGCACGCGACCGGCGCGCGTGGTCGAGATCGGCCGTGGCTTCTCGACGATCGTCGCCGTCGCGGCGCTCGAGCGCAACGCAGAGGACGGCGCGCAGGCGAAGCTCGTCTCGATCGATCCCTTCGACCGGCAGCCGCTCTCGCGCCCGCCGGAGCACACGCAGCTCGAGGTCGTGCGCACCACGCTGCAGGACGCCGATCCGTCCGTGTTCGACACGCTCGGCGAAGGCGACCTGCTGTTCGTCGACTCGAGCCACGTGCACAAGTTCGGCAGCGACGTCGCGTACCAGTTCGAGCAGGTCTACCCGCGCGTGCGAAAGGGCGTGACCGTCCACGTGCACGACGTCTTCTCGCCGTACCACTACCCGCTCAAGTGGTACACGCGCCAGCGCCGCTTCTGGAACGAGCAGCACTACGTCGAGACGATGCTCCGCTGGGGCGCCGACCTGCGCGTCGTGCTGCCGGTGCACGCGCTCGTGCGCACGTCGGGGGCACTGCGCGACGCGGCCGGGTGCGCCGGCTTCACCGGTGGCGGGTCGTCCTTCTACTTCGAGCGGGTCTCCGGATGAAGGTCCTGATCTCGGCCTACGCCTGCGAGCCCGCGAAGGGGTCCGAGCCCGTCGTCGGCTGGACGTGGGCCCTCGCAGCCGCGCGCGAGCACGACGTGTGGGTGCTGACGCGCTCGAACAACCGCGAGTCGATCGAGGCCGCCTCGCCGCCCGCGAACCTGCACTTCGTCTACATCGATCTGCCCGCGCACGCCCGCCGCTGGAAGCGCGGTCCTCGCGGCGTTCGCCTCTACTACCTGCTGTGGCAGCTGCTCGCGGCCCGGACGGCCCGCCGCCTGCACGCGCGCGAACGGTTCGACGTCGTCCACCACCTGACGTTCGCGAACGTCTGGCTGCCTGCCCTCGTCTGCGCGGTTCCGGCACCGTTCGTGCTCGGCCCGGTCGCCGGCGGCCAACGCGTCCCGCGCTCCCTCTATCGCGAGCTCGGCGCGCGTTCGACGGCGGCGGAGCTCGCGCTGCGCACCGGGCGGCTCGCCTCGCGCTTCAGCCCGCTCGTGCGCACCGCGTGGTCGCGCGCGGCGGTCGTGCTCGTCAACAACCAGGAGACGATCGACGTCCTGCCGCGCCGGCACCGCGCGAAGGCGATCGTCCGGCCGAACGCCGCCGCTCTGCTCGCACCGCCGCCGGTCGCGCACGCGCCGCTGGAGCGGAAGGTCGCGCTCGTGCCCGGCCGCCTGAACCGGTTCAAGGGAGTGGGCCTCGCGATCCGCGCGCTCGTGACCGCGACGGACTGGCGCCTCGTGATCGCCGGGGCGGGCGACGACGCGGACAGGCTCCAGGCGCTCGCGCGCACGCTCGGCGTCGAGGATCGCGTCGAGCTGACGGGCCGGGTCCCGCGTGAGGAGCTGTGGCGCCTCTACTCGGAGGCGAGCGCGGTCGTGCTGCCGAGCCTGAAGGAGGGCGCGTCGCTCGTCTGTGCGGAGGCGCTCGCGCTCGGCGTGCCGGTCGTCGCCCTCGACCAGGGCGGCCCCCGGGCGCTCGCGCAGCTCCCGGGCGTGCGCATGGAGCTCGTTGCGCTCGGCTCTCCGGAGCGCTGCGCCCGCGGCATCGCCTCGGCACTCGGCCGTGTCTCGCCCACGCGTCCCCTCGACTTCGGCCTCGACGGCGTCGCCCGCGACCTCGGGGCGGCCTACGAACGGGCGGTGGCAGCGGCGTGAAGATCCTGATCGCGCACAATCGCTACCGCAGCGCGCAGCCGAGCGGCGAGAACGCGGTCGTCGACGACGAGGCGCGCCTGCTCGCCGCGCACGGGTGCGAGGTAGAGCTCGTACAGACGCACAGCGACGAGATCGCCGGCTGGCCGGTGCGGAAGAAGGCGGCGCTGCCGATTCGCACCGTGTGGTCGAGCGAAGGACGCCGCGTCGTCGCGGATGCGATCGAGCGCTTCGGCCCGGACGTCGTGCACGTGCACAACACGTTTCCGCTGCTCAGCCCGACCGCGCTGCGCGCGGCCCGCACGTCCGGCGCCGCAGTCGTCGCAACCCTGCACAACTTCCGGCCGCTCTGCGCCGGCGCGACGTTCACCCGCGACGGCAAGGTGTGCACGTCGTGCCTCGGGCACGGGCCGCTACAGAGCGTCGCGCACGGGTGCTACCGCGGGTCGCGCCTCGCCACGTTGCCGCTCGCCGCGATGATCTCCGTCCACCGGCTCGCCGGCACGTGGCGCAACTCCGTCGACCGCTACGTCCTCCCGTCCGAGTTCGCACGTTCGCTGTACGTGGAGGCCGGCTGGGCGCCCGAGCGGCTCGTCGTCAAGGCGAACACGGCGCCGGAGCCGGGCGTCGTGCGCACCGGCCCGGGTCACGGGTTCGTCGCGCTGTCGCGCTTCTCGCACGAGAAAGGGCTGGATACGCTGCTCGACGCCTGGCGCCGCGCGGACATCGACGAGCCGCTCACGCTGATCGGAGCCGGTGACCTCGAAGACGAGCTGCGCACGCGCGCCCGCGACCTTCGCACTGTGCAGTTCACCGGACAGCTGCCGCCGCGCGAAGCTCTCGAGAGGCTCGTGACGGCCCGCGCGCTCGTTGTTCCGTCGCGCTGGTTCGAGGTCTTCCCGCGGACGGTCGTCGAGGCATACGCGCTCGGCGTTCCCGTCGTCGCGTCGCGGCTCGGCTCGCTCGCCGACGTCGTCCAGGACGGCGTCACCGGGCTGCACTTCGAGCCCGAGTCGCCGGACGCGCTCGCGGCCTCGCTGCGCAGGCTCGCGTCCGCCGATGCGTTCACCGCGCAGCTCGGCAGGCAGGCGCGCCGGCGCTACGAGGACGAGCTCGCGCCGTGGCCGACGACGCGCAGGCTGCTTGCGATCTACGGCGAGGCGCTCGCGCAGGCCGCCTCCTCGGCGG
>JABFWJ010000051.1 GCA_013362295.1 Thermoleophilia bacterium | reverse complement strand
CAGCCAGGGATGCTCGAGCTCCTCGCCGACGTTCTGCTCGCCGCCGAGCACGATCACCGCGTCGAACTCGGACGACGGCGGCACGCCGCGCGAGCGGATGTCCCATTCCACGAGCTCGTGCCCCTCGTCGACGATCACATCGGCGAAGACCTCGGGTCGGACGTCCGGCCCGTGGGTCACGGCGAGCACGCGCATCTACGCGGTCGGCACCCGCTCGTCGTCGAGCAGCTTCCGAAGCAGCTGCGCACCGGCGGGCGCCTGCGCGACGCCGTTCGTCTGGTTGTTGTTGTTGAAGAACGCGTATGCCTCCTCGGACTCGTTCGAGAGCTCGCGCAGCGGCCCGACCCATTCGCGCAGCTCGTCCTCGTCGTAGAGGTGATCGAAGCGCTGCGCGGCCGAGCCGCCGCGCGTGTTCCACGTCGCTGCGTTGCGGCCGTGGAAGCGCACATACGCCGTCGGCGTCGTCGTCGCGACGAGCGTCTCCGGGACGTTCTTCGCGTCGACCTTCGGCGCGTCGACCACGACCCACGTGATCTTGCGCTCCTCGAGCCAGCGGAGAAGGTCGCTGCGTACGTCGTCTTCGAACCACGAGCGGTGCCGGGGCTCGAAGAGCATCGCGTCGTCGCCGAGCTGGTCGTTCGCCCACTCGATGTAGTCGAGCGACGACGGCTTCCAGACGACATAGGGGGGCATCTGGAACAGGATCCCGCCCAGCTTCCCCGTCTCGCGCAACGGCGCCAGCGAGCCGAGAAACTCGCGGAACACTGCCCCGCGGGCCTCACGCGGCGGGCGGTCGACGCGGCCGCGGTCGTCGACGGGCAACCCCTCGCGCAGGTCGGGCGGCACCTGTTCGAGCTTCACCGGGTGCCGCGTCATCAGCCCGAACGCCTTGACGTGCATGACGAAGTCGTCGGGCGTCCGCTCCACCCACCCGCGGACCATCGCCTCCGTCGGCACGCGGTAGTAGGTCGAGTCGACCTCGACCGTCGAGTAGCGCTCGGCGTAGTACGGCAGACGCTCCTTCGGCGGTGTGCCCGGCGGGTACCAGTGCTTCGAGAGCGCGTCGTCCGCCCAGGAGCACGTGCCGATCCTGATCGTTGCGGCCATCGGCACCAGAATACGAAGAGGGGCCCGCGTGGGGCCCCTCTTCGAGCGTCGGGCTAGCGGAAGCCCTTGACCGTGGCCGAAGCCGAGATCGTCTCGCCGCCGACCGTCGCGCCGGCGCACGGGAGCCCGCCCGAGATGGCGGGAGTCGCGACGCACGCCGCAGCGCCGAGGTCGTGGAAGAAGAGATCGGCCGCGGCGTTCGCCGGCTGGCCGGTCGGCACCGAGCCGGTGTCGCTGTCCACCACCGCGGTTGCCTTGACGGTCAGCGACTTCCCGGCGGCGAGCACGAACGAGCCGGTCGCGCCGCCGACCTTTTTGCCGCCGGCGGTCGTCGTGATCGTGGCCGAGGCGGGCGCCGCCCCGTTCTCGCTCACCTTCGCAGTGAAGCGAACGAGGGTGGTGACCTTCTTCACCTTGCGGATCTTGCCCTTGACGCGCTTCCTGATCGTCGCCGTCACCTTCTTCTTCGTCACGGTGAGGCTGACCTGCGTCGGGATGTGGCGCAGCGACTGGACCTCGACCGAGCCCGCCGGATTCGGCGTGCCCTTGCCGGGGTTGTACGGCGTCCACAGCGACGTCCAGCGGTAGTCGCCGGTGGCAGTGGGCTGCGTGATCGCCGACGAGGTGAACGTCGCGGACAGCAGCTTCGCACCGAAGGTTGCGCGGCCCGGCGTTCCGGCCGGCACGTCCGGCGGCGGCAGGCAGACGACGAGCTTCGTCTGGAAGCCGGCTGCAGCCTCCGCGGCGTTACCCGCGGCGACGAACAGCGGGACGTTGAGCGTCTGGCCGGCAGCGGTCAGCTGCAGATTCCACGTCTGTGACGGCGAAACGCCGCACTGCGCTGCCGCTGCGGTCGTCGCAGCCGTCGGGGCGATCGCGTCGAGCTCGCCGGTGAGCGGCAGAACGGCCCCGCCGAGATCCGCGGCAGCCGCGGTCGCCGTCACGTCGCCGAGCTTGCCGGGCGTCGCCGTCGCGATCTGGTAGCCGGACGGGATGTAGATCGACACCTTGGCCGTCGGGTCATCGTTGTTGTTGACGACGACGCCGATGCGCGTCGGCCCTCCGCCGCCGGCGGCCTGCGGCGTCGCCGACGAGACGACGAGCTTCGGCGCGAATGACGCGAACGCCGAACCCGCGAACGCAAGCGAGGCGAACGCGGCGCCCAGGAGCAGCACAACGCGAATGGTCCTTCTCATGAGTACCCCTTCCTTCAGTTCGAGCGTGTCCGAATCCAAAACCAACACCTCACCCGCCGGCCGAGACGAGTGGACCGACCGCCACCCAGTGCACGCGGTCGTAGCGCACGAGCTGCGCCTTGCTGATCGGGTAGTAGTCGTTCGTGCTCGTGGCGATCTTGATGCCCTTGCGCATGAACGGGTTCACCTCGTCGAGATGCTGCGCCGCCTTGAGCAGCGAGGCGCGGGTGGGGCTCTTGCCCGCGTGTCTGAGCGCGTCCACCATCGTGTACGCGACGCCCATCCCGTAGAAGTTGTAGACGTCCTCAGCCTTGGCGGCCGGCGCGTACTTCTTCAGGATCGAGTGGTAGAGCGCGACGACGGGATCCTTTGCGAACACCTTGTCGGTCGGGTCCTTGACGAACGCGATCGAGAGCGAGCCGTTGACCTCCTGGCCGACGCTCGCGCGGATGATGTCCATGACGTTCGGCGAGATGCAGACCGAGCTGACGTAGATCCTCGGGCGCCAGCCGAGCTTGTGTGCCGCGAGATACGCGAGGATCGCGTACTGCGGCGTCACGTTGAGCACGAGGACGTTCGCGCCGGACGCGTGCAGCGACGAGATCTGCGAATCGATCGACGTGTCGGTCGGCTGATATTGCTGGAACGCGACGATCGAGGAGCCTTTCTCGCCGAGGCCCTTCCTCAAACCGTCCGTGAGGTCCTTGCCGAAGTCGGATGCCTCGGCGAGCACCGCGACCTTCGCCCCCGCGACCTTCGCGATCGATCTCCCGTAGATGACCCCTTCCGCGCGGAAGCTCGGCAGGTAGCCCATCGTCCACGGATGGCTCTTGAAGTTGTCTCCGACCCGCGCGGTGCCGGTGCCGGCGAAGAGCTGCGGCACCTTCGCCGCGTTCAGGTAGTCCGTCGTCGCGATCGTGTTGTCCGTGCCGATCGTGCTGAAGATCGCGAAGACGTGATCGTTCTCCACGAGCTCCCGCGTGAGCTGCACGGTCCGCGACGGGTCGTAGCCGTCGTCGCGGTACAGGTACTTGATCTTCCGGCCGTTGACACCGCCGTCCGCGTTCACGTACTTGAAGGACGCGTCCGCGCCGCGCCCGACGGATCCGAAGAGCGCGGCGGGGCCGGTGATCGGAACCGTCCCGCCGATCGTGATCGTCCTCGACGTGACGCCGGGCGCGCCGCCCGCCAGTGCGGCAGGCGCGGCGACGAGCGCGACGACGAGCAGGAGGCGCTTCATCCGCTGACCGGTTTCGTCAGCACCTGCAGCGACAGGAACGCCG
>JABFWJ010000422.1 GCA_013362295.1 Thermoleophilia bacterium | reverse complement strand
CCCGGAGCAGTCGCAGGTCCGGGTGCGACAGATCGGCGACGACATCTACAAGACGGTCGGCGGATACGTGACCGGCAACATCCTGATCAGCCTGATCGCCGGCGCGTCGGCGACGGTCGTGCTGCTGATCATGGGCGTGCCGTACGCGGTCGCTCTCGGACTGCTCGTCGCGATCCTCGATCTGATCCCGCTGGCCGGCGCGACGGTCGCGGGGATCGTGATCGCGATCGTGGCGTTCCTGCACTCGATCCCGGCCGGGATCGTGGTCGTCGTGTTCGTGATCACCTACCAGCAGATCGAGAACCACTTCCTCCAGCCGGTCATCTACGGCCGGACGGTGCAGCTGTCGGCACTGGCCGTGCTCGTCTCCGTCCTCGTCGGCGCGGAGCTCGCAGGGATCCTCGGGGCGCTGGCGGCGATCCCGGTTGCCGGAACCATCCAGGTGATCCTGCGCGACTGGATCGCGCATCGGCGCGGCACCGTGCTCCGGCCGGCTGCAGTGGGACCCGGGGAGCCTTCGGGATAGGCCGAGCGGCCTCGAAGATGCCCCTTCCGGCCGATGTTCAAAGGGGCGCCAATGCCGATGCTCGTCTCGTGGACGTCAGGGGAGCCAAGATCGCTTCCGCGGTCGCGCTGTTCGCGCTGATCGGCGCACTTGCCGCGCCGGCCGCGCACTCCCGTCAGGCCAACACCCGTGTCGTGCTCACGAGCCTCGAGAGCGGCGTGCTCGCGGACCTGAACCAGATTCGCGCCCAGCACGGCCTGAAGCCGCTGGGGATCAGCGCACGCCTCACCGCTGCCGCCGCGCAGCACTCCAGGGAGATGGGCGCGGACGGCTACTTCCAGCACGAGTCGCACGACGGCACCGCCTTTTGGAAGCGCATCGGCCGCTACTACGGCTCGACCGGCTACGGCTACTGGTCGGTCGGCGAGAACCTCCTCTGGTCCTCGCCGCAGGTCGACGCCTCCGGCGCGCTCAACCTCTGGATGAACTCTCCGGAGCACCGCAAGAACATCCTCACCCCGCGCTGGCGCGAGATCGGGATCTCGGCACTGCATTTCGCGTCCGCCCCCGGGACGTACAAGGGCCTCGAGGTCACGATCATCACGACGGATTTCGGCGTCCGCCACTAGCACACGCCCGCAGTACCCTAGGGAGGCGCGCCCGTAGCTCAGCGGAAGAGCGGCGGCCTTCTAAGCCGTTGGTCGGGGGTTCGAATCCTCCCGGGCGCATCTTGTTTTCCCAGGCCGCCGTTCGGCTACGGGATCCGAAACGGATCCGAGGAGGAACGGATGGCCGAGCAGAGCTCAAAAGGGCAGAGCTTGAAAGGGAAGCGCGTGGCGATCGTCGCCGCGGACATGGTCGAGCGGGTCGAGCTGATCGAGCCGCGCAAGGCGCTCGAAAAGGCAGGCGCGACGACAGAGCTGATCTCGCTGAAACCCGGCGCGATCAAGGCCTTCGACCACTTCGACCCCGCCGAGGACATCCCCGTGGACAGGGCCGTGGAGGAGGCCGACGCGTCCGACTACGACGCGCTGATGATTCCCGGCGGGGTCGGCAACCCGGATCAGCTGCGCGGCGACGAGAACATGGTGGCGTTCGTGCGCGACTTCTTCGAGCAGGGGAAGCCCGTGGCGGCGATCTGTCACGCGCCGTGGCTGCTGATCGAAGCAGGCGTCGTCCGCGGCCGGAAGGTCACGTCCTGGCCGACGCTCCAGACCGACCTGCGCAACGCGGGAGCGAACTGGGTCGACCAGGAGGTCGTCGTCGACGCCGGCCTCGTCACGAGCCGCAAGCCGGACGACATCCCCGCGTTCAACAAGAAGATGATCGAGGAGGTCGCCGAAGGGAAGCACGCCGAGCAGGCCCAGAAGGCAGCGTCTTCCTGACGCGCGCTGCGCTGCTCGATCTCGACGGCACGCTCGTCGACGCGAACTACCAGCACGCGTTCGCGTGGTACCGGGCGTTCCGTCGCCACGAGATCGTCGTGCCGATGTGGCGGGTCCACCGCCACATCGGCATGGGCGGCGACCAGATCGTGAAGGCGATCGCAGGCGACGCCGTGGAACGCGACCACGGGGACTCGCTCCGTGCTGCGGCGCGCGACGAGTTCAAGCGGCTGCGCGACGAGTGCGCCCCGCTCGAGGGCGCGCACGAGCTCGTCGTCGAGCTGAAGCGGCGAGGGCTCGTGGTCGTGCTCGCCTCCTCCTCGAACCAGGACGACCTGGATCACTTCCTCGACGAGCTCGCCGTGCGCGACCTGGTCGACGATTGGACGACGGCAGACGACGTCGCGCGGACGAAGCCGCATCCCGACGTCATCCGCGCCGCGCTCGAGAAGGCCGGCACCGGGAACGCGGTCATGGTCGGCGACTCGCGCTGGGACATCGAGGCCGCGGCGAACGGAGGCCTCGAGACCGTCTGCGTGATCACGGGCGGCTGGTCGGAGCAGGAGCTCCGCGACCACGGCGCTGTCGCGGTGTACGGATCGCTCGTCGAGCTCCGCGCGCACCTCGGCGAGACGCCCCTCGGCGCCGACTGAGCGCCGATACCATGGGCGCCGCACGGTGGCGGTAGCTCAGTTGGTAGAGCCCCGGGTTGTGGTCCCGGTGGTCGCGGGTTCGAGTCCCGTTCGCCACCCTCGTGACATGCCCGTGACCCTGCGGCGGGGCCTGCGTAGGATCGGTCGATGAACCGGTGGCTCCGTGAGATCCGCGCGCTCGACCCGGAACGCGATGCGCAGCGGATCGTCTTCATCGATGCGAGCCTGGAGTTCCCGTGGGACACGCAGCGTGCCCTCGAGCTGGCGTTCTACCGCACGTACGCCGTGCCGGCGATCGCCGAACTGCTCGCCTCGACGGGCGAGTTCACGGAACGGGCGCAGAAGCGCTACGACGACACGCAGATCCTGATCTCCGCATTCTGCGAGTTCGGGTTCGACCAAGATCTCGGCAAGCGCGCGATCCGGCGCATGAACGCGATCCACGGCCGCTTCGCGATCGCAAACGAGGACTTCCTCTACGTGCTCTCGACCATGGTCTTCGAGCCGATCCGCTGGAACGCGCGCTTCGGGTGGCGCCCGTTGCTGGAGGCCGAGAAGCTGGCGACGTTCAACTTCTGGCGCGAGGTCGGCGCCCGGATGGCGATCCGCGACATCCCGGAGCGCTACGAGGACTTCGAGCGCTTCAACGTCGAGTTCGAGCGCGAGCGGTTCGCGCCGACCGACGCCGGCCACCGGGTCGCCGCGGCGACCCGCGACATGTTCCTCGACTGGTTCCCGGGGCTGCCGAAGTCGCTCGGGCGGCGGCTGATCTACGCACTCCTCGACGACGCGCTGCTCGACGCGCTCGGCTTTCCGCGCCCGTCGACGCGGCTTCGCCGCCTCGCGGAGGGCGCGGTCCGGGCGCGCTCACGCGCGGTGCGTCTGCTGCCCGCGCGGCGCCGCCCGCGCCTGCGGACGCTGGAGCGGCACCGCGCCTATCCCGCCGGGTACGCGATCGAGACGCTCGGCCCGCCGGAGGGCGCGGTACCCTTACGCGGCACGGCCCCGTAGCTCAGAGGACAGAGCGGGAGCCTTCGAAGCTCCGAGCGGTGGTTCGATTCCACCC
>JABFWJ010000272.1 GCA_013362295.1 Thermoleophilia bacterium | reverse complement strand
GAGCGTCCCCGACGACGTCTCGGTCGTCGGGTTCGACAACATCGCGATCGCCGGCCTCGACCGCGTGGCGTTGACGACCGTCGCCCAACCGCGCGACCAGCTCGCCGAGCTCGGCGCGTCGATCTTGCTCGACCGGATCGAGGGCGGGGCGGCGGCCCCGCCGCGCCGGGTTCGCCTGGCGCCGGAGCTGGTCGTGCGCGGGTCTACGCGATCAGCAGCGTCGCCGCGGCGCCCGCCCCGAGCGCGTACGCCCACACACGGTCGAGGTTGATCCAGCCCCGGCGCAGCACGCCGACGCCGAGGAATTCGTAGACGGCGACGGCGATCGCGCCGGCGACCGCGACCATCGCGACCGTGTGGACAAGCAGGACGGCGGTCACCGGCCCGAGCGACGACGGCATCAGCATGTGATCGTGAGCGTTCACGTGGAGGCCTACGACGACCGGGATCAGCATCAGCCCCGCGCCGTGCGCCGTCGACATCAGGAACGACCACAACGCGAGCTCGCGCCGGCGCAGGCACATCCCGACCCAGCGCGGATGCCGATGCGACGAAGCGATACGCCACGAGGCGAACGCTGCGAGCGCAAGGGCACCCGCGATCCTGATCGTCGCCTCGGAGGAGAGGACACGCAGCTCCTCGACGACGAGTACGGTGAACGCCATCGACGCCAGGTGGCCGACGGCGATGGGACCGAGCGCGCCGACGACGGCGCGTCTCGCCTGCGCCTGGAAGCCGATCGCGACCGCGAACAGCCAGCCCATGGCGGGATTCAGGCCGTGAAACGCGCCGAGGAGGAGCGTGGCGCCGGCGTCCCAGTTGCTCACGTCAGCTGAAGCAGTACGAGTCGGACGACGCGTCGCCGCCCTCGAGTCTGATCTGGTGCGGCAGGCGGCCGTCGAACTCCGTCGTCAGGAACTCGGCATCGAGCGCCAGCCCGCCGTCCGCGCCGACGTCGAGCTTCGCGATCCAGCCGTCGAGTCCCGCCGGATAGAACTGCCGGTCCCAGCTCGAATAGAGCGAGTTCGAGACGTACACGCGGCGGCCGTCGCGGCTGACCTCGACCATCTGCGGGCCGCCCTTCAACGGGCCGGACGCGGGATGCGCTTCGCGCGAGACGATGCCGCCCAGCCGCACCTTGCCGGTCAGCTTGGCGTCGAACGGGTCGCTGACGTCGTACTGGAAGAAGTCGCCGGTGCCCCAGCACGAGATGTAGAGGAACCGGTCGTCGAGCGAAAGGTTGATGTCGGTGACGAGCGGCGGCACGGCGCCGAATCCCTGCAGGAGCGGCGGGAGCAGCTCCGGATCGGCCGGCTCGGCCGGGATCGTGATCGCCTTGCGGATCTGCCACTCGCCGTTCTCGCGATACCAGTGCCAGACCGAGGCGGAGAGGTCGGCGGTCGAGACGACGACGCCGACGAACCCCCATTCGCGGCTCGGGTCGTGCGCCGGGCGCAGCTCGAGCACCATCTGCTGCTCCGCGCCGACGTCGAGCGTCTTCAGATGCTTGCCGCTCCGGAGGTCCCAGATGTGCATCGCGTGGCCGTACTCGCCCGCGAGCAGCTTCTCGGGCACGACACCGTTCTCGAACATCGAGGGGGTCGCCCACTCGCTGGCGACGAGCGTGTCCTTGTTCAAGTGCCACCAGAAGTCGTACTGGTAGCGCTGCTGTCCCTGCTCCGACTCCCACGGCCCGAGCGGCTCGAAGGTCTCGCAGTCGACACGGAAGATGCCACCCGCCTCGTCGGCGCCGTTCGCGCCGCCGAGGCCGCTCATGTAGATCGCGTCGGGCCCGCAATGCGAGGTGTGCGGACGGGAATAGCCGGTCTTGGCGATCAGCTCGTCGGGCTCGATCGTCTTCGCGATCTTCGGCGCTCGCGGATCGTCCTTCGTGTCGATCACGTAGGTGCGCGACGACGCGAGTCCCGGGACGACGAGGTAGCGGCGCTCGACGTGCGGACGCGGCGCCGTCGGGCAGAGCGCCGCGCTGCAGGCGTTCCAGCCGAAGTGGTGCAGCTCGTCGCCCGGCGCGGCCATCTCGACCGTGGAGATGATCTGGCCGTAGGTATCGGACCCGCGCTCGAGGTCGAGCACGCCGAGTGCGTCCGGACGCGAGGTCTGATCCGGTTCGAGCAGCGCGACGTACGCGAGCGTCTCCTCGGGCGCCTCCATCGCCATCTTCGGTGACGGGTAGAAGCTCGGGTCGGGGGTCCAGCGGGCCATGACACCTCCATTGCTCGAGAGATGTCGAAACTATCAATCGGAAAGCGGCTCGCGAAACCCGCGCTCGGTCTCGCCGAGTGCTTCGTGACCAAGCGGCAGGTCGCCGATGCGGGGCGACTGCTCGGCGTGGATCACGTGCATGACCGCATTGATCAGTGCGAGGTGAGTGAAAGCCTGCGGGAAGTTCCCGAGGTGGCGTCCGCTCTTCGGGTCGATCTCCTCGGCGTACAGGTTCAGGGGGCTCGCGTAGGAGAGGAGCTTCTCGCAGAGATCGTGAGCGCGGGAAAGCTCGCCGATCTCCACGAGCGCCGACACGAGCCAGAAGGAGCAGATGGTGAAGGAGCCCTCGCCGCCGCCGAGGCCGTCGTCGGTCTCCGCCGGCCGGTAGCGCAGCACCAGCCCTTCTTCGCTGAGCTCGTCGGCGATCGCGAAGACGGTGCTCCGGATGCGCGGATCGTTCGCCGGCAGGAAGCGCACGAGCGGCAGCAGGAGCACGGAGGCGTCGAGCGCCGTCGTGTCGTAGTGCTGGCAGAACACGCCGCGCTCGTCGACCGCGTGTGCGCAGACGTCGGCCTTGATCGCGTCCGCCGCCGACTGCCAGCGTGCGGCGTACTCCATGTCCCCGCGGATCTCGGCGAGGCGCGCACCGCGATCGGCGGCCACCCAGCACATCACCTTCGAGGACGTGAAGTGCTTCGGCTCGCCGCGCACCTCCCAGATCCCGTAGTCGGGCTCCTCCCAGTGCTCGAGGGCCGTCTCGACCTGCTTGACCAGGATCGGCCAGATCCGGTCGGGGAGCTGGTCGCGCGACTTCGTGTGCAGATAGAACGAGTCGAGCATCGCGCCCCACACATCGTGCTGGTCCTGGCGGTACGCGTTGTTCCCGACGCGCACGGGACGCGAGCCTTCGTAGCCGGTGAGGTGGTCGAGCGTGCGCTCGGGCAACTCGGCCTCGCCGCCGACGCCGTACATGATCTGGAGGTTGCCCTGCTCGGCCTCCGCGAGATCGGCGAGGAAGTAGAAGTAGTCGTTCGCCTCCCATTCGAAGCCGAGGCTGTAGAGCCCCCAGAGCATGAACGTCGAGTCGCGGATCCACGTGTAGCGGTAGTCCCAGTTGCGCTCGCCCCCGACCGATTCGGGCAGCGACGTCGTCGCCGCCGCGACGAGCGCGCCGGTGGGCGCATAGGAGAGCCCCTTCAGCGTCAATGCGCTCCGCTGCAGATGCGCGCGCCACGGATGATCGGGAAAGTCGGCGTGGTCGAGCCAGTGCTGCCAGTGATGCGCCGTCCACACGAGCCGCTTGTAGGCATCGTCGTAGGTCCGGGGGCCGGGGTGCTCCGACCACGTCAGGGCGGCGAAGAGCGTGTCGCCCTCCTTCATCAGCGTCCGCGCGCATGCCCGCCCTCCCTCGAAGCCGATCCGCATGTCGGTCGCCAGGCGGAGCGCGATCTCGCTCTCGTCGACGCTTGCTACGGCGCAGTGGTAGCCGGGGCCGTCGTAGTCCCACCGCGCCGCATAGCGGCCGTAGTCGAACTTCGGCTCGCAGTCGAGGTTTACCTGCACCTCGCCGTTCACGCATCGGATGAGGCGGAGCAGGGCGTGATCGGCGTCGTAGTCGGTCGGGGAGCGGCGATGCGAGTGCGACCGCTCGTCCTCGTGGTGCCACGGGCCGATCAGCAGGACGTCGCGCACGATGATCCAGCCGCCGCGCGTGCCCCAACTCGTCTCGAGCACCATCGTCCCCGGGAGATAGCGCCGCGACGCCGGGACGTTCACGCTGTCCGGGCCGAGCCGGAAGAGGCCGGCGTCCCGGTCCAGGATCGCTCCGAAGACGCTCGGCGAGTCGAACCGCGGCAGGCACAGCCACTCGACGGCGCCGTTCGGCGCGACGAGCGCGCAGGTCTCACAGTCGGAGAGAAAGCCGTTGTCGGCGATCGCCGCGAACGGGCTCGCCGTCGTCACGTTGGCTGGCCAGGCGCTCATGGGCTCTGGATGATGACGAACTGCGCCGATCGCCGTAACGACGACGTAGGGGCCGGCCGGCGGGCCGGCCCCCCAGACGCTCAGCCGCCGCTGATCGCTGCGACCACGTCGACCCGCGAGCGCGCCGCGAGTGCGGTGTCGAGCGCGGCGCGCTCGCGGTCGACGTACACGTTGATGTGCGGACGCAGCACCGTCCGCCGCTCGCAGATCCGGTCGCGGAAGCCGGGCCACTGCTCGTCGAGACGGTCGAGCGCCTCGTCGACCGTCGCAGCCTCGACCTCGAGCTGACGCGGGAGGCCGGGGAAGAGCGGCAGCACTGTCGCCGGGAGGTGGAGCTCGGCCACTAGTCGACGACCGCCACTTCGACCGACGAGATCGCGGGCAGGTAGCTCGCGATCTCGTTCCAGCTGTCGCCTTCGTCGGCGCTTGCGAACACCTGGCCGGTGCTGGTTCCGAAGTAGAGACCCGGCGAGTCGTACGCATCGATCGCCATTCCCTCCCGCAGCACGCCGAGGTGCGCGTCCTGCTGCGGCAGCCCGCGGTCGAGCCGCTCCCAGCTCGAGCCGGCATCGCGCGTGCGCCAGACCGCGGCCTTGCCGTCCGGCATCGTGCGGCCATGGCCGGGGTCGAGCGGGACGACGTAGAAGGTGTCGCGGTCGTGCGGATGCGCGGCGGCGGCGAAGCCGAACTCGGTCGGCAGGCCGTCGGTGATCTCCGTCCAGGTCTGTCCGCCGTCGTCGCTGCGGTGCATGCCGACGTGGTTCTGCTGATAGAGGCGCTCGCGGTCGACGGGGGACATGACGAGCTTGTGCACGCAGTAGCCGACCTCGGGGTTCTCGAGCGGCCAGTCGGCGCGTAGCCCACGGTTTCGCGGCGTCCACGACGAGCCGTCGTCGGTGGTTTCGAAGATCCCGATGCCCTGGACGACGGCCCAGTAATGCGCGGCGTCCTCCGGGTGCGGCAGGATCGCCGGCACCCCGAGATGCCCGGGCGGCTGGTTGGCCGGGTCGTTCCAGCCTTCCCGGCCGGGCTGGCCCTCGAGCGTCGAGAGGAGCGAGAACGTCGCGCCGCGGTCGCGGCTCTCGAAGATGCCGGGTGTCTCGACGCCGGCGAACAGGCGCCCGTGTGCGGCGGTCAGCCCCGAGATCTTCGACAGCTTCGGCGCGCCGTCGCCGTCGCCGGAGCCGAGGCCTTCGCTCGACATCTCCCAGCTCTCGCCGAGGTCGCTGCTCCGCCAGACCCCGGCGCCGTGCCACTCGCTCGCCGCGGCGGCGTAGATGTCTCCGGCGTCGGCGTCGTACACGGCGTGGTAGATCGGCCAGGCTTCGCAGTAGGGGCCGCGCACGTTCCAGTCACGGCGGTCCGCGTCGCTCTCGAGGACGAAGCAACCCTTGCGGGTTCCGACGAGCAGGATGGTCTGCGCCATCAGTTGCACCTCCGGTTCGTGATCATGCGGATTCCAGGGCAGGCTCGCGGCGGCGGACGAGGAGCGCGCGGGCGGCGGCTCTCGGCAGCCACCAGTTCCAGCGGCCGAGCAGGCGCATCAGGGCGGGCACGAGCAGGGCCCTGATCACGGTCGCGTCGAAGATGATCCCGGCGGCGAGGCCGATCCCGAACTGCTTGATGTCGACGCCGGGGCTCGATGCGAGGACGAAGAACGCGAACATCAGGACGAGCGCCGCACTCGTGACGAGCTTCCCGGTGCGCGCGAGCCCGAGCGAGACCGCGGTCCTGGTGTCGCCGCTCTCGTCGTACGCCTCGCGCATGCGGGTGAGCATGAAGACCTCGTAGTCCATCGACAGCCCGAAGAGGAACGCGAAGATCATCAGCGGGATCCACGGGATGATCGACTGCGTCGCGTGCACGCCCCAGAGCGTCTCAGAGCCGTGGCCCTGTTGGAAGACGAACACGATGATCCCGTAGGCGGCCGCGAGCGAGACCAGGTTCAGCACGACCGCCTTCAGCGGCAGCACGAGAGAGCGGAACGCCCGTGCGAGCAGGACGAACGTCAGCAGCACGACGAAGCCGAGGACGTAGGGGAAGTTCGAGTACACGGCGTCGACGAAGTCGCGGTCCTCGGCGGCGACCCCTCCGAGCGACGCGCTCGTCCCCTTCAACTCGGCCTGCACGCGGTCGATCGTCGAGCGCACGCTCTTCGCGGCGCCGTCGGTCGCCGGGAACGCCTCGACGAGACTGCTCGAGCCGCTGCGCCACGAGGGCGGCGCGACGGCTGCCGCGACGCCGGGAGTGCCCCGCAGCTTCGCCACGATCGGCGCCCGGCTCGCGCCGTCCTCGACGAGGACGACGAACGGCTTCAGGACACCGGCGGAGATCCCGGCGTCCGCGAGGACGCCACGGCCGTCGATCGCGTCGCCGCGCCCCGGGAAGTCCTTCGCCTGCGCCTCGCTCGGGTTGAGCTGGAGGCCGGAGTAGACGAGCGCACCCACGACCACGATCCCGATCGCGGCGACGGGGACGGGCCGGCGCATCACGAGCGCGCCCCAGCGCCCCCACCAGCCGTCCTCGGGGTGGCCCGCGTCGACGAAGCGCTTCGGGAGGAGCCGCACGCTGTTGATGCGCGTGCCGAGCACCGCGAGCAGTGCGGGCAGCAACGTGATCGCCGCGATCACCGACACGGCAGGGATCAACATTCCGCCGATGCCGATCGAGCGGATGAACGGGAGCGGCAGGATGATCATCGAGAGCAGGCCGACGGCCACGGTCGAGCCCGAGACGATCACCGACCGGCCGGCGTGCGTCATCGTCTCCACGAGTGCGGTCTCGACGTCCTCGCCCTCGCGCAGCTCGTCGCGGAAGCGGAAGATCATCAGCAGCGCATAGTCGATCGCCACGCCGAGCCCGACCAGGGCGATCAGGAACTGCACGATGATCGACACGTCGGTGATGTACGTGAGCACCCAGACGAGCGTGAACGTATTCAGGATCGACGCGGCCGCGATCACGATCGGCATCAACACGGCCGGCAGCGTCCCGAAGACGAAGAACAGGATCACGAGCGAGCCGAGACCGCCGATCAGGGCCTCGGTCAGCACGCTCGGCCCCGTGCCGCTGCCGCCCGACGAGTCGGCGTAGATCGCGTCGCGCCCGGTCAGCCAGGCCTGCACCCCGGCGGGCGTCGCACCCTTCAGCCTGTCCCGCATCTCGGGCATGTGGGTCGTCGACGTGAACCCGGGGGTGCCCGGCGGGTAGATCTCGGCGAACGTCGTGTGCCCGTCCTTCGAGATGTAGGCGCGGCTGCCCGTCGACCAGTACGACGAGATCCGCGAGCCCGGGTTCACCTGCGCCGCGGCTGCAATCGCCCGTTTGATCCCGTCGGCCTTCGTCACGTCGCCCGAGCTGCGGAAGACGGCCACGAGCGGTGCCTGCTCACCCGTACCGAACGTGTGCAGCGTCCGCTGGTTCGCCTCGTACGCGGAGTACCCCGGGATCGAGAAGCTCTCGAACCAGCGCTTCGAGACCTGCCCGGCGGCGAACGCGCCGAACAGCGTCAGCAGCAGCCACGCGCCGATCACTGCGCGCTTGTGCCGCACGATCACGTGGGTCAAGGTGGCGAGGAACGGCTGCTTTCCGGGCGTGCGCATAGGGCGGGCTCTCCTGTGCTCGGACTGGTCTCGGTCGGTTAGACGGGGGAGCGGCCGGAAACTCATCGGCGGCCGCCTACCTCCCTCACGCTACCGACCCGAGCGGCCGCGGCCTTCTCGAAATCTGCTCTTCCGATCATGCGCTCGCCTGGTGGATGCACGACCGCGTGAGCCGGCGACCTGCGATCGAAGTAGGCTCCTGCTTTCCCAGTCAGGAGGAGACATGAGGCGACTCACCGCGTTGCTCGTGCCGCTGGTGTTATCGCTCGGCATCGTCGGCGGGGTCGGGGCGGCGCACCGGGCGGCCCCCGTGAGCACGCTGACGTTCTGCACCGACCCGACGTTCCCGCCCATGGAGCTCACGAGGTCGAGCGGCGCCATCTTCGGCTTCGACGTCGACATGGCGAACGCGATCGCGAAACAGTGGGGGATCTCGGCGAAAGCGGTCAAGACGGCCTTCCCGGGGCTGATCCCCGCCCTGAAGGCGAAGAAGTGCGAGACCGTGATCAGCGGCATCTTCGTCACGCCGGACCGCCTGAAGCAGGCGGGCGCCGTGACGTACATGCACTCCCATCGCGTGCTGCTCGTCAAGGGCGGCAACCCGAAGCAGATCAAGGGCCCGAACGATCTCAAGGGCCGCAACGTCGCCGTCCAGGCGGGGACGAAGTACGAGGAGTACCTGAAGGCGTTGAAGGCGAAGATCGGCTTCAACCTCGCGAGCTACCCCGGCGACACCGATGCGGTGGCGCAGATCCTGATCGGCCGCGCCGACGTCGTCCTGACGCAGGACACCTCCGCCGCGTACCAGATTGGGAAGCACCCGGGGAAGCTGCTGATCGCCTACCTGTTCCGGCAGCAGGATTCGTTCGGGATCTACTACCGCAAGTCGGACGGTCAGCTCGGGTCGGGTCTGCGCAGCGCCGTGGCGTCGCTGAAGAAGAACGGCACGATGGCGAAGCTCGCCGCGAAGTACAAGCTGCCCGCGGCGGATGTGAAGTAAGGCGTAGAGGCTTGATGTGAATTTCGGGCACAAATCCACATCAAACCTCTAGTCGGGTGGTCGCGAGCTTCGACACCCATCTCTTCTGGGAAGCGCTCACTTCCGATCCGTACTGGAAGGGAGCGCTTCTCGCCCTCGGGCTGGCGACCGTCTCGCTCGCGACGGCGGTCGTGATCGGCTTCCTGCTCGCGCTCGGCCGCGGCAGCCGGCTGCGGACCGTGCGCGGGCTCGTGTTCTTCTACAACTGGCTGTTCCGCGCGACGCCGACGCTGCTCCAGCTGATCTTCGTCTGGTATGCGCTGCCGCAGGTGTGGCCGGTCTTCGCCGGCAACTGGTTCACGCCGTTCGAGGCCGCGTTCGTGACGCTCTCGCTGAACGAGGCGGCCTACATGTCGGAGATCATCCGCGCGGGGCTGCTCTCCGTCGACCCGGGCCAGGAGCTGGCCGGGCGCGCGCTGGGGATGACGCGGCGGCAGATCCTGCGGCGCGTGATCGTGCCGCAGGCGATCCGCATCGTCATCCCTCCGACCGGCAACGAGTTCATCACGCTGCTGAAGCTGACCAGCCTGGCCTCCGTGATCTCGCTGCATGAGCTGCTGACCGCGTCGCAGGAGCTCGCGGCGGTCGGCTTCCGCTACCCGGAGTCGTACCTCGCGGCGCTCGTCTACTACCTCGGCATCGTCAGCGTGCTGATGGTCCTGCAGGACCGGCTCGAGCGGCGCTACACCTGGAGCTCCGCGCGGCGCCGGCGTGTCGCCGCGCCGGCCGTCCCCGTCGTCGCGCACGATGCGCGATGACCGAGGCGATCCTCCGCGCCGACTCGCTGCACAAGCGCTACGGCGAGCTCGAGGTGTTGCGCGGCGTGACGTTCGAAGTCGGGCGCGGAGAGGTGAAGGTGATCATCGGGCCCTCCGGCTCCGGGAAGTCGACGCTGCTGCGCTGTCTCGCGCTGCTCGAGGAGCCCGACGCCGGAGACGTCATGCTCGGCGGGGCGAGGCCGGGCCGCGCCGAAGTGGGGATGGTCTTCCAGCGCTTCAACCTGTTCCAGAACATGACCGCGCTCGCCAACGTGATGGTCGGCCTGACCGACGTGCGCCGGCTCTCGAAGCGCGAGGCGCGCGAGCAGGCGCTCGAGCTGCTGGAGCGCGTCGGTCTGAAGGACAAGACCGAGCAGTACCCCGAGGAGCTCTCGGGCGGCCAGCAGCAGCGCGTCGCGATCGCACGCGCGCTGGTCATGAAGCCGAAGGTGATGCTGTTCGACGAGCCGACATCGGCGCTCGACGTCGAGCTCGTCCGCGAGGTGCTCGACGTGATGGAGGGCCTGGCCCGCGACGGCATGACGATGGTCGTCGTCTCGCACGAGCTGCGCTTCGCGCATCACGTGGCGAGCTCCATCCTGATGATGGATCAGGGCGTGATCGTCGAGGAGGCGCCGCCCGGGCAGTTCTTCTCGGCACCCGCCCACGAGCGGACGCGCCGCTTCCTGGCGCTGGTCGAGTGAGCGGACACCGGCACCGGCCCGTGGACGCGCGGGTGATCCCGCGCTTTGCCGGCGTGCGGACGTTCATGCGGCTCCCGCACACGACCGACCTCGCGGGCGTCGACGCCGCCGCGATCGGCATCCCGTTCGACACGGCGACGAGCTACCGCACCGGCGCGCGTTTCGGCCCGGAGGCGGTCCGCTCGGCGTCGGCGCTGCTGCGTCCATTCCATCCCGCGTTCGGGATCGACCTCGTCGAGACCCTCTCGATGATCGACTACGGCGACCTGCCGGTCGCCCCCGGGGACACGGAGGGCACGTACCGCCGGATCGAAGAGGCGCTCGAGCCCGTGCTCGCGGCCGGGGTCTTCCCGGCCGTGATCGGCGGCGACCATTCGATCACGCTCGCCGAGCTCCGCGCGCTCGCGAAGGTGCGTGGGCCCCTGGCCCTCGTGCACCTCGACTCGCATACCGACACGTGGGAGTCGTACTTCGACCAGCGCTACTTCCACGGCACGACGTTCAAGCGTGCGATCGAGGAAGGGCTGATCGACGCAGGAGCATCGGTGCAGGCAGGGATGCGGGGACCGCTGTTCGCGGCCGGCGACCTCGAGGAGGCGCGTGCGCTCGGCCTGCAGGTGATCCCGAGCGAGGAGCTGCGCGCACTCGGCCCGGCCGCCTACGGCCGCGCGGTGCGCGAGCGCGTCGGCGGGTGGCCGGTGTTCTTCTCGTTCGACATCGACTTCCTCGACCCGGCGTTCGCGCCCGGGACCGGGACGCCCGAGGTCGCGGGCTTCTCGACAGCCGAGGCCGTCGCCTTGCTGCGCGCGCTGCGCGGCATCGACCTGGTGGGCTGCGACCTCGTCGAGGTCTCGCCGCCCTACGACGGGGCCGGACAGCCGACCGCGCTGGCGGCGGCGAACGTGCTCTGGGAGCTGCTCGCTCTCAGGGCAGCAGCTTCCCGGGGTTGAGGATCCCGCGTGGGTCGAGTGCGCGCTTGACTGTGCGGGCGACCTCGAGCGCGACCGGGTCGATCGTCTCAGCGAGGAACGGCACCTTGAGCAGCCCGATCCCGTGCTCTGCGCTGACCGTCCCGCCGAGCGCGACCGCCGTCCGCAGTACCTCCGCCTCGGCCGCGTGCGCGGCGTCGGCCTCGCCGGCATCGTCGTAGAGGACGCTCGGATGGAGGTTGCCGTCGCCCGCGTGCCCGAAGACGGGGATGCGGACACGGTGACGAACGGCGATCTCGGCGATCCGGCGCAACGCCTCGGGGATCGCAGCCGGCGGGACGCAGACGTCCTGGAAGAGGTGGTGGGCGGCCGCGCTCGTCAAGGCGGCGCTCAGCGCGCGGCGCGCGTGCCAGAGCCGCTCGATGTCATGCTCGCCGCGCGCACGTTCGAACCGCCGGGCACCGGTTCGGCGGAGTGCGTGCTCGACGAGCGACAGCTGCGTCCCGACCGAGGCGGCGTCCGGCCCGTCGACCTCGACGAGCAGCAGGGCCGCGGCGGCGGGCAGCCCGCCGAGCTCGAGGCACTCCGCGTCGAGCAGCTCGAGCGCCGACGGGACGAGCCCGTCCGCGACGATCGCCGCCACCGCCTCGCCCGCCGCCTCGACGGAGTCGAAGCTCGCGGTCGCGGCAAGGCGGGCCGCCGGCCGGGGCAGGAGCCGCAGCGTCGCTTCGGTGACGACGGCGAGCGTCCCCTCGGAGCCGACGAGCAGCTGGGCGATACGCGTCCCGGTCGCGCTCTTGCGGGTCGCAGGTCCGGTCCGGAAGATCCGCCCCTCTGCGGTCACCGCCTCCAGTGCGAGCACGTACTCCGCCGTGACGCCGTACTTGAAGCAGCGGGGGCCGCCTGCGTTCGTGGCGACGTTCCCCCCGATCGTGGACGACTCGAGCGATGCGGGGTCAGGGGGATAGAAGAGCCCGGCCGCCCGCGCGGCCGCGTGTACGTCGACGGTGCGCGCGCCCGCGCCGGCGGTCAGGCGCAGGTTGCCGCGGTCGACGGGAGCGATCATGTCGAGCCGCTCGAGACTCAGCGCGATCCCGCCGCCGCGCGCGACCGCGCCACCTGCGAGCCCGGTGCGCGCTCCCATCGGGACGACGGCCACACCGTGCGCCTGCGCGACCGCGAGCACCGCCGCGACGGCGGCCGTGTCCGCCGGGCGCACGACCACGTCCGGGAGGCCGACGAGACCGCTCGCGTCGGTGGCGTAGCGGGCCCGTTCGGACTCGGGCGCGACCGCATCGGCGCCGATCGCCGCCGCGAGGTCCGTGGTCAGTCTCGGTTGACCGAGCCGGGGCCGCTGCACGGCCACAGTCTCCTACGGCGTGGTCGTGGTCGTCGTCGGGTCGGGCGTGGTGGTCGTGGTCGTCGTCGGGTCGGGCGTGGTGGTCGTCGCCGACGTCGTCACATCGGTCGTGGCCGGCGTCGTGGTGGTCGGGGGCGCAGTCGACGTGGACGGGGTGGCGGCCGGTGCGGTGGCCGCGGGCCTCACAGTCATCGTCGTGCCGGGCGCGGTCGTTACCGACGTCGTTGCGTCGGTCGTCGTGGGCGTGGTGGTGGTCGCCTGGGCGGTCGTCGGGGCGGTCGTCGGGTCAGGCACGGTCGCCGCGCTCGTCTGCGCGCGTGTCGTCGCGCCGGGTGCGCTCACCGGACGGCCTCCGGCCGCAACGGTCTCGTGCACGTACGACGGTGCCGTCGAGCCGCTCGCCGTCACGATGCGGGTCGAGGCCGGCGGCCTGTCGACGGATCGACGCCTGTGGTGCACGGCGTGCGGCCGCGCGCGGGCGAGCCGGTCGCCGTGCGCTCCGCTGCGGTCGTCCGGACGCGTGGCTGTCGGCGTCGCGTGCGGCGAGAGCGCGAAGCCG
>JABFWJ010000160.1 GCA_013362295.1 Thermoleophilia bacterium | reverse complement strand
GCCGATGCCCGAGACGAACACCATCTTCTCGCGCTCGATACCGAGCTCCGGCATGAAGCTCTGGACTGCGGCGAGGATCGCGTAATCGCCGCAGCCCGGGCACCAGCGAACCTCCTGGTCGGACTTGAAATCCTTCGTCGTCAGCTTCAACTCGGACATCAGCCGTTCGCTCCTCGCGCGCAGTCCTGCGCGGCGGTGGCTCCGTCGTCGTTCGCCGACAGGCCCTGGAGCTTCGTCAGCCCCGGCGTGACGTTGCGGCTGTTCGCGTCGACGATGTAGACGGGCCCGCCGCCGAGGTTCTTGGTTGCCCACGTGGGATAGATCACGCGACCGCTCGGGTCGGTCGCCTTCGCCGAGACGAACCACACCGCCTTGTCGGCATGGGAGCGGGCCGCCTGGAAGCCGTCGACCGAGAACCCCGTCTCGAGCGAGCTCGAGACCTCGTTGTTCGTGCCGAGCGGCACGTCCTCGCAGCCCGAGCCGGACGCGTTCGAGCTCGAGCCGCAGCCGGCCAGGATCGCGGCTCCGGCGAGCAGGATCACGAGACGAATCACAGCAGCGCCTCCACGGCGTCGCAGATCTCGCCGGCCTTGAACGGCTTGCCGGTGACGCGGTTGTAACCCACCGCGTCGACGAGATAGCGCGCGCGGAGCAGTTGCAGGAGCTGACCGAGGTTCATCTCCGGCACGAGCACCTTGTCGTAGCTCTTGAGCACATCACCGAGATTCGCCGGGAACGGGTTGAGCCAGCGCAGATGCGCGTGTGCGACGTGATGCCCCTTCGCGCGCACGCGCCGGACGCCGGCGTGCACCGGGCCGTACGTGCCGCCCCACGAGAGCACGAGCACGTCGGCGCCTTCCTGATGGTCGACCTCGACCTCCGGCACCTTCACGCCCGCGACCTTCTGCGCGCGCAGCTGCGTCATCAGGTCGTGGTTCTCGGGATCGTACGAGATGTTGCCCGTGATGTTTGCCTTCTCGAGCCCGCCGATGCGGTGCTCCAGGCCGGGGGTTCCCGGGATCGCCCACGGGCGCGCGAGCGTCTCCGCGTCCCGCTTGTAGGGCAGGAACGGCTCGCCGTCCGACTGCGCGAAGTTCGCGTCGATTCGCGGCAGCGATGCGATCTCCGGGATCAGCCAGGGCTCGGCGCCGTTCGCGAGGTACGCGTCCGAGAGCAGGTACACGGGCGTGCGATAGGTGACGGCGACGCGCACCGCCTCGACCGCAGCGTAGAAGCAGTCACCCGGCGACGAGGCGGCGATCACCGGCACGGGCGACTCGGAGTTGCGACCGAAGAGCACCATCAGCAGGTCGCCCTGTTCGGGCTTGGTCGGCATGCCGGTCGACGGGCCTGCACGCTGGACAGCGACGACGAGCAGCGGCAACTCGAGCGCGATCGCAAGCCCGACCGTCTCCGACTTGAGCACGACGCACGGACCCTCCGAGGTCGTGACGCCGAGCGAGCCGCCGAAGGCTGCGCCGAGCGCGGCGCCCGCGGCGGCGATCTCGTCCTCGGCCTGGAAGGTGCGAACGCCGAAGGCCTTGTGCTTCGCGAGCTCCTCCAGGACTGACGACGCGGGCGTGATCGGGTACGCGCCGAGGAAGAGGTCGAGCCCGGACAGCTTCGACGCGGCGAGCAGGCCCCACGAGAGCGCCATGTTGCCGGTGATCTGGCGATATCTCCCCGGCGGGAGCTTGGCGGCCTTCACCTCGTACTGCACCGCGAACGCCTCGGACGTCTCGCCGAACGCGTATCCGGTGTTGAAGGCCTTCAGGTTCGCGGCGGCGATCTCGGGGCGCTTCGCGAACTTCTTCCCGATGTAGTCCGTCGTCGACTCGGTCGGGCGGCCGTACAACCATGACATCAGACCGAGCGCGAACATGTTCTTCGCACGCTCGGCTTCGCGTGCGGTCACGCCCTCGATCTCCTTGAGCGCGCCGACCGTCATCGACGTCAACTGGACCGCGTGCACCTGGAAGTCGGCGAGGGAACCGTCCTCGATCGGGTTCGACTCGTAGCCGGCCTTCTTGAGGTTGCGGTCGGTGAACGCGTCGGTGTCGACGATCAGCGTCCCGCCCTTCGGGAGGTCGCCGAGGTTCGTCTTCAGCGCGGCCGGGTTCATCGCCACCAGCACGTCGGGGCGATCGCCGGGCGTGAGGATGTCGTGGTCTGCGAAGTGGAGCTGGAATCCGGAGACCCCGGGCAGTGACCCGGCGGGCGCGCGGATCTCGGCCGGAAAATCGGGGAACGTCGCGAGATCATTGCCGGCCAGTGCCGTCTCGGTGGTGAGGCGGCCGCCGGTCAGCTGCATGCCGTCACCCGAGTCCCCGGCGAAGCGGATGACGACCGATTCGAGCTGTTCGACCGGCTTGGCCATTTACCGCGACGGTAGCAACCGGCTCAGCGCTCCTCCCCCCGGACGCTCGCCGCGAGGGCCGTGAAGCCGTAGAAACCGGCGTAAGCCAGGGTCAGGAAGCCGCAGAACAAAACCACGAAGCCGATCAGGTAGCGGTTGCCGAACGGATCCTCCAGCCGGAAGCGCGCGATCTGCCAGAGGTGGTGCGGCCGCTGAAGCGCGTCCCAGCTGTTGAGGCGCAGCACCCGGCCCAGGTAGATGCCGACGCTCGCGAAGAAGAGGGAGCCCAGGGCCACGAGCCAGCCGAGGAGCGCCCCGCCCGCGCGCGTCACGACGAGCTGCACGAGCAGCAAGGATGCGAAACCGAGCGCCAAGGCGGTGAACGCGAACGACCCGACGACGATCGTGTCGTACAGCCGGTGCTCGGGGCCGAGGTGGATGAAGTCGGTGAGAACATACGGCGCGTTCGGGAGGAAGAGCAGCCAGAGGCCGCCGACGGCGAGCAGCTCGGCCGGCGAGCGCCGGCGCGCATAGGCGGCGACGAGCAGGATCGCGAACACGAGCGGCACCCACGCGAGCATCAGGTTCCAGACGAGATAGCGATAGCCGGCGGCGCCGAACTCGTGCTTCCGAAGCGCGAGCAGCAGCACACACCACGCCGATGCTGCGAGCAGCGCGGCCAGCGGGAAGAGCACCCTGGAGCGCACGGCTCTAGGGTAGCGCCGCTCTACGCGGCCACGGCGGGCGCGACCAGGCGGCGCAGCAGCTCGTTTCGCACGTAGCGCAGGAAGAACACCGCCAGAGCAAAGCAGCCGCTCCTGAAAGATCCCTTACAACGCCGTGCGCGGGGCGGCGGGTGCCGCCCCGCGCGCGTCAGGCCAGGGAGTCGACTACGCGGCGACGAGCTCGCGCTCGGCGCGCAGCCAGTTCTCGAGGGGGTCTCCCCCGGCCTCGAGATGGATGTAGTACGCACGCGTCGCGACATGCTCCCAGGTGAGCACGATCGGCTCCGTCGCCTCCCTCTTCTTCGTGCGGCGCGTGACGGTTCTCTTGGCTGCCGGCTTCTTGATCGCGGCGGCCTCGGTGGCCTTGCGTGGCATTGCTGCCCCCTTCCGGTCGTCGCAGGATTGCCCCTGACCCTTCGTCCGGAACTTGAGGAGTCCTCCTGGAGGCCTAAGCGGCGCGGGCGCGCTGGTGCTCGTCACCGGGCGCCGGCAGGGCGTCGCCGACGCGCGTGCTCGCCTTCAGCGGCACCTCGCGCAGCAGCCAGGTGAGCGC
>JABFWJ010000054.1 GCA_013362295.1 Thermoleophilia bacterium | reverse complement strand
ATCGTCCTCGACAACACGTACCTCACGCGCGCGGCGCGGAGCTACGTCGGCGAGGCGGCCGAGCGCCACCGCATCCGGGCGAGGTGCCTCTGGCTCGACATCCCCCTTGCACAGGCTCAGGTGAACCTCGTCGAACGCCTGCTCGAGCGCTTCGGCTCGCTGCCTTCGCCGGAAGAGCTGCGAAGGGCCGCGCGGCAGGAGCCCGGCCTGCTCCTGCCGACGTCGCAGATGCGCACGCTGCGCGAGCTCGAGCCGCCGTCGACCGACGAGGGCTTCGCGGCCGTCGAGCAGGTGCCCTTCGAGCGCGCGGCGCCGCCGGACCGGCCGCATGCCGGTGTCTTCGTCGCGGCCGCGGCGCTGCAGCGGCCCAGCCGGCTCGAGCTCGGCGACCCGAGCGCGCCGCATCTCGTCTTCGACTGGCGGCAGGACGAGCTCGCGGACGAGGTCGCCCGCCTCTCGAGCGCGGTCTCGGGCACCGTTGAGGGAGCGATCTGCCCGCACGGGGGAGGCCCGCCGAGCTGCTGGTGCCGGCCGCCGCTCCCCGGGTTGCCGCTGGCCTTCGCACGCAAGCACGGCATCGATCCCGCGCGCTCGGTCCTCGTCGGCGTGAGCCCCGCGCACCGGACGCTGGCCGCCACGCTCGGCGCCCGCTTCGTCCAGTCCGCGTGACTCGAAGCGTCCGCGGGTGTAGCGTCGTCTCGGTGAAATCGCCGACCGGTTTCGCGCTCGTCGCCGCGGCATGTGTGGTGCTCGGGCTCGCGTCGGGAGCAGCGGGCGCGCCGTCGAGTAGCGTTCCGGATGGGCCCGGCACGGTCTCGCACTTCGATCTCGCGCGCAAGGACGTCCACCATCCGGTCGTGCTCGAGGGTGTCGCCATTCCGTGAGACCGGAAGACGCGAAGGCGGCAGCCCTCGAAGCCACGGTCGCCCGTGTGCTCGAACAGGCGGACGCCGACGACCCGGAGCAGCTCGAGCGCTTCGTCCGCGGCTACTACGAACATGTCGCGCCCGAGGACTTCGTCGCGCGGAGCGACGTCGTGCTCGCCGGCGCGGCGCTCGCGCACTGGCGGTTGCTGCGCGTCCGCGAGCCGGGCGAGACCAAGGTGCACGTCTACGCGCCCACCCTCGAGGAGCACGGCTGGGAGAGCCCGCACACGGTCGTCGAGACGGTGACCGACGACATCCCGTTCCTCGTCGACTCGGTGTCGATGGAGTTGACGCGGCACCGAAAGTCGATTCATCTCGTGGTGCGGCCGATCTTCCACGTGCGTCGTGACGAGTCGGGCGCGCTGGTCGAGCTCGACGGCGCCGAGGGCCGGGCCGAGTCGCTCATTCACGTCGAGATCGATCGACAATCCGATCCCGCCGTCGTCGAGCAGCTGCGTGCCGATCTGGTACGGGTGCTGGGCGACGTGCGTGCGGCCGTCGACGACTGGCCGGCGATGCGACAGCGGGCGCGTGCGATCCGCGAGCAGCTGACCGAGCGCCCGCCGCCCGACTCCGACGAGGCCGCCGAGGTGCACGATCTGCTCCGGTGGATCGACGACGGGAACTTCACGTTCCTCGGCTACCGGGAATACGACATCGGGACCGAGAACGGGGAGGACGTGCTGCGGCCGGTGCCGGGCTCGGGCCTCGGCATCCTGCGCGAGCACGGCGCGCGCCGTCTCTCCGCGAGCTTCGAGCAGCTCCCCCCGGCCGTGCGCAAGCTCGCACGGCACAAGAACCTGCTCAACCTGACGAAAGCGAACTCGAAGGCGACCGTCCACCGGCCGTCGTACCTCGACTACATCGGACTGAAGCGCTTCGACGACGCGGGTGAGGTGATCGGCGAGCAGCGCTTCCTCGGCCTCTACTCCCACACGGCCTACCGCGCGAGCCCGTGGGAGATCCCGGTGCAGCGGCGGAAGGTCCAGCGCGTGCTGGAGCGCTCCGGGCTGCCGCCGGGCAGCCACGACCACAAGGCGCTGGTCGACATCCTCGAGACGTATCCACGCGACGAGCTGTTCCAGATCTCCGAAGACGAGCTGTACGAGACCGCGCTCGGGATCCTGCACCTCGGCGAACGACAGCGCGTGCGGCTCTTCGTCCGCCGCGACGTCTTCGGGCGGTTCTTCTCGTGCCTCGTCTACCTGCCGCGCGACCGCATCAGTACGGAGAACCGCGAGCGGATCAGCGAGATCCTGAGCAACGCCTTCGGCGGGACGAGTGTCGAGCACTCGACCCACGTCTCGGAGTCCGTGCTCGCGTCGTTGCACTTCGTCGTGCGCGTGGAGCCGGGCCGGCCCGTCGAGTTCGACGCGGCCGCGCTCGAGGATCGACTGGCGACCGCGACGCGCGCCTGGACCGACGACCTGCGCGTCGCGCTCTTCGAGGCGTTCGACGGGGAGCGGGCGACCGCACTGTTCGATCGTTACGGCGACGCCTTCCCGGGCGCCTACCGCGAAGACTTCCCGGCGCGGCAGGCGGTGGAGGACATCAAGCGGATGGAGCAGCTCGGCTCGGACGGCGAGCTCGCGATGAGCCTCTACATGCCGCACGCCTCGACCGCCGACCACCTTGCGTTCAAGGTGCTCCGGTCCGGCGAGCGCCTGCTGCTCTCCGACGTCTTGCCGCTGCTCGAGCACATGGGTGTCGAGGTGACGGACGAGCGTCCCTTCGAGATTCACCCGCACGGACGTGCGCCCGTCTGGATCTACGACTTCGGCCTCCGCCACGACGAGGGGGCCGAGCTGCAGGTCGATCAGGTCCGCGAGACGTTCCAGGATGTCTTCGAGCGCACCTGGCGCGGCGAAGCGGAGAACGACGCGTTCAACCGGCTCGTCCTGCGTGCACAGCTGACGGCGCGGGAGATCATGGTCCTGCGTGCGATCGCGAAGTACCTGCGCCAGGCGGGGAGCACGTTCAGCCAGGACTACATGGAGGACGCGCTCGTCTCGCACGCGGCGGTGGCGCGCCGGCTCGCCGAGCTCTTCTCCCTGCGGCTCGATCCGGCCCGGCGGGAGGACACAGGTCGGGCGGATGCGCTCGCGCACGAGATCGAGACGTCGATCGACGCTGTCGAGAGCCTCGACGAGGATCGCATCCTCCGCAGCTTCCTCCAGGTCGTCGGCGCCGTGCTGCGCACGAACTACTTCCAGGCCGGCGACGGCGGGCAGTCGAAGCCGTACCTCTCGCTCAAGCTCGATCCCGCGCAGATCCCGGATCTGCCGGAGCCGCGTCCGCTCGTCGAGGTGTTCGTCTACTCGCCGCGCTTCGAGGCCGTGCACCTGCGCGGCGGACAGGTGGCGCGTGGGGGCATCCGCTGGTCCGACCGTCGCGAGGACTTCCGCACCGAGGTGCTCGGGCTGATGAAGGCGCAGACCGTGAAGAACGCCGTGATCGTCCCCGTGGGCGCCAAGGGCGGCTTCGTCGTGAAGCGCCCGCCGCCGGGCGGCGGCCGGGACGCAGTGCTCGCCGAGGTCGTGGAGTGCTACCGCACCTTCATGCGCGGCCTGCTCGACGTGACCGACACGATCGCCGGGGGCGAGGTCGTGCCCCCGCCCGACGTCGTTCGGCACGACGGCGACGATCCGTATCTCGTCGTTGCCGCCGACAAGGGCACGGCGACGTTCTCGGACATCGCAAACGGGATCTCGGCGGAGTACGAGTTCTGGCTCGGCGACGCGTTCGCGTCCGGAGGCTCGGCCGGCTACGACCACAAGGCGATGGGCATCACCGCGCGCGGCGCGTGGGAGTCCGTCACGCGGCACTTCCGCACCCTCGGCGTCGACATCGCGAGCGAGGACTTCACCGTCGTCGGGATCGGCGACATGTCGGGCGACGTCTTCGGGAACGGAATGCTGCTCTCGCGGCACATCAAGCTGATCGGCGCGTTCGACCATCGGCACGTCTTCCTCGACCCGAATCCCGACGCGGCGACGAGCTTCGCCGAGCGGGAGCGCCTGTTCCGGCTGCCCGGCTCCTCGTGGGCCGACTACGACCCGTCGACGATCTCCGCGGGAGGCGTCGTGTTCCCTCGCTCCGCGAAGTCGATCCCTCTCTCGCCGGAGATCCGGGCCGCGCTCGGTCTCGACGTCACCTCCCTCACGCCGAACGACGTGATCCGCGCGCTCTTGCGCGCCCCGGTCGACCTGCTCTGGAACGGCGGCATCGGCACCTACGTCAAGGCAGCCGAGGAACGCCACGCAGAGGTCGGCGACAAGCCGAGCGACCCCGTCCGGGTCGACGCAGACGAGCTCCGGTGCCGCGTCGTCGGCGAGGGCGGCAACCTCGGCTTCACGCAACGCGGGCGGATCGCGTACGCCCTCCGGGGTGGACGGATCATCATGGACGCGATCGACAACTCCGCCGGCGTCGACTGCTCCGACCACGAGGTGAACATCAAGATCCTGCTCGACGCGGTCGTCGCGGACGGCGCGCTTTCCGCGGAGCAGCGCAACGCAGTGCTCGGCGAGATGCAGGGCGACGTCGCCGCCCTCGTCCTGCGCGACAACTACGAGCAGGCGCAGGCGGTCTCGCGGTCGGCGACCCTCGCGGCCTCGATGGTCGAGGTGCACGAGCGGTACATCCGCGCGCTCGAGCAGATGGGCACGCTGAAGCGCGAGCTCGAGTTCCTGCCCAGCGACGAGGTGCTCGCAGAGCGCAAGGCCGCAGGCGGCGGCCTCACCACGCCGGAGTTCGCGATCCTCCTTTCGTACACGAAGATCGCACTCTCCGAGCAGCTGATCGCGTCCGACCTGCCGGAGGATCCGTATCTGTCGGCCGAGCTCGAGCGGTACTTCCCGGCGATCCTGCGCGAGCGGTACCCCGAGCACATCCGCCGGCATCCGCTGCGGCGCGAGATCATCGTCTCGCGCGTCGTCAACGATCTCGTCAACCGCGCGGGCACGACGTTTGCGTTCCGGCTCGGCGACGAGACGGGTGCCGCGGCGGCCGACGTGGCACGTGCCTATGCGGCCGCCCGCGAGGCGTTCGACCTGCCGCGGCTCTGGGCTGAGATCGAGTCGCTCGACGGGCGGGTGCCCGCCGAGACGCAGATCGCGATGCTGCTTCGCTCGCGCGTGCTCCTGGAGCGCTCGACGCGGTGGCTCCTGCGCAACCGCCGGCGGCCGCTCGACATCGCCGCGACGATCGCGCGCTTCACGCCGGGCGCCGCCGCGGTCTCGGAGGCGCTGCCGACGCTCCTCCCCGTCGACACCGGTGAGGTGGCGAAACTGACCGCCGAAGGCGTCCCGGCCGTGCTCGCCGCGCAGATCGCGCAGATCGAGGAGCTCGTCCCGACGCTCGACATCGTCGAGATCGCGGACTCGGTCGGCCTCGACCCGGTGTCCACCGCCCAGGCGTACTTCGCGCTCGGCGAGCGCCTCGAGCTGCACTGGCTGCGCGAGCAGATCGTGGCGCTGCCGCGCGAAACGCGCTGGGATGCGATGGCGCGCTCGGCGCTGCGCGATGACGTCTACGCGGAGCAGGCTGCGCTCACCGCCGACGTGCTCGGCGTCGGTTCGAACGGCCTCTCGCCGACCGAGCGCGTCGCGGCGTGGCTCGCGCACAACGAGGTCGCGGTCGACCGCTGCCTGACCGTCGTCGCCGACCTGCGCAGTGCGGGCCCGCTCGACGTTGCCCGTTTGTCCGTCGCCGTCAGAGAGGTGCGCAACCTGATCAACGCCGCCGGCGCGCCCGCGGGCGCGACCCAGGACGCTCAGGTCGTGAGGTAGACCGGGAGCTCGGCGCGCCGCCGGACGCGATAGGGCTCCTGCGACCACATCAGGTCGGCGACGAGGCGGTTGCGCGGCGGATCCGCGCTCATGACGATCGCACCGCATTCGAGCCGCTTCGCCTCGCCGATGATCCGTTTCGTCGCCTTCCGCGTCGCGAGCACGTGGCCCGTCGCCTCCACGCCACGGCGCTGCAGCGCCTCGACGGCCGTGCCGACGATCTCGCGCTGCGCGTCCCATTCGCGCTTGTTCGGGAGCAGGCCGGGATTCGGCAGCCCGAATCCGGATCCCCAGACCCGCGCGACCGAGAACACGTGCACCCGGCCGCCGCCCTGCGCCGCGAGCCGCGCGGCGAGCTCGACCGCCGGCGCCGAGATCGGGCGCCCCTCGGAGGCCAGCAGCACCCGCTCGACGCCGAGGGTGCCGGGCTCCGGAAGGTCGCGTTTCCGGCGGAGAAGGCGCACGGGAGGGTGGAGCGGAGGGGCGGCGGAGCGCCGCCCCTCCGGGGCGTCCTAGTGGCCGGTGACCGCCGTTACGGCCGGCGCCGCTGCGGCCGCCTCGCGCTTGTCCTCGACCTTGACGCGATACCAGTAGAGCGGCAGGTACGCGATCAACACGCCCCAGCCCGCGAGGTAGTACACGAGCGTGTGGCCGATCTTCGAGTAGTAGATCCCGCCGTAGAGCCAGATCACGAAGTAGAGGACGGCCATCCCGAGTGCGACGTACTTGAAGAACTCGGGGAGCCGGACGGGTCGCGACGCATTCGGCTTGTACTTGCGCAGCAGGTAGTAGCCGACGAGCACCGGCAGGAACGAGAACGTGTAGCCCACGTTCGAGAACGAGTAGATCTCCACCGCGCCGCCGGCGAGCACGACGACCAGCGAGCAGAGCACGTTGAAGAACATGGCGCGGTCGGGGACGCCGTGCTGGTTGATCTTCTGGAACCAGCGCGGGAACTGTCCGTCGACCGACATCTGGTGCAGCGATCGCGCGCATCCCATGATCGCGTTCAGCGCGGAGAGGGCCAGCGCGACGATCAGCATCGCGGCGATCAACCAGTTCAGCGCCGCGCCGCCCGAGCCGCCGAAGACCTTACCCGCGAACGTGACGAAGATCGTCTTCGGGTCGACGAGGGCCGAGTTCGAGAGCGTCTTCGCCCCGAGCACGATGATGAACGCCATCGGGATCAGCGTGTAGATGAAGAGCCCGTAGGCGCCTTCCAGGTTCATCGCGATCTTCGCGTCACGCTCCGGGTCCTTGCACTCGCCGATGTAACAGGCGGCCGCCTCCATCGCGATCACGTTCCAGGTGAGCAGGAAGGAGTACGCGATGTACACCGTGAGCCAGCCGTGACCGCCGAGCCCGCTGAAGAAGCTCGTCCCGTCCAGCTGGTGGAAGCCGGAGAGCTGGCCCCAGTGGGCGACCGAGGGATGGAAGATCCACGCGACGGCGATGAACGTCAGCGGGACCATCGACAGGATCGCGAGCGCCGTCGCGAAGACCGTGCCGAACCGGATCCCCAGGTAGGCCGGGATGAAGAAGAGCAGGATCCCGACGATCGAGATGATCACCGTCCACCAGGCGATGAACGTGTGGATCGGCGTGAAGCCGCTCGTCGTGTTCAGGTTGAACCGGTCGGCCAGGTAGGCCGAGGCGAGGATCATGTTCAGCGGCGCGACCGGGAACCAGCCGAGCCAGTAGGCCCAGGCCGTGATCCCGTTGATGTGCTTCGCCGCCCGCGGCCAGCGTTCCCGGTACGCCGGGTACGCGTACGACGGCGAGCCGCCTGTGCGCTCGGGCATCATCGCCGAGAGCTCTGCCAGGAGCAGGCAGAGCAGGTAGCCGGTGATGGTGATGAAGATGATCACCGGGATCGCCGAGGCGCCCAGCGTGGTCACCATCACGGGTGCGATTCCGGTGACGAGGATCGTCCCGGCGAGGCCGATCACGAACGCGCCCCACCAGTTCGTCTCCTGCTTCAGGCCCCCACCGGCGTAGTCGAGCTCCTCGTTGGACGCCATCGACCCTCCTTGGGAGATTGGGTCGCGGCCGCCGTGACTGGCGGCTGCTGGTAGTGGCCAAGCTGGCAGAGGCCGGGCGCCTTTGCAAGGAGCCTGTACAACAGGATCACGGGCGACTCAGTGGAGACCATGTACACAGACGACGTCGCGCAGTTCCTCGGGCGCTTCGCTCCGTTCGACGGCCTCGCCCCCGAGGAGCTGGCGGCGCTCGCGGGCAGCGTCGAGGAACGCGCGTACGAGGCCGGGGAGGTGATCCTGCTCGAGGACGGCGCGCCGGCAGAACATCTGTTCGTCGTGCGCGAGGGCTCGGTCGAGCTGCTCCACCAGGGCCAGGTCGTCGACCTGATCGGCTCGGGCGAGAGCTTCGGGCACCCGTCGCTCCTGAGCGGCCTCGCTCCGGCGTTCACGGTCCAGGTGCGCGAGCGCGTGCGCTGCTACCTGATTCCACGCGAGCAGGCCGTCGCCGTCCTCGGCCGCCCGTCGGGTGTCGGCTTCCTCGCGACGACGCTGCGCCACCGGCTCGTGCAGACGGGGCACGTCGTCCACGCGCTACCCGAGCTCGCCACGATCCGCGTCAGCGAGCTGATCGGCAGGCCGCCCGTCTTCGCCGACGTGAACGCCACCATCCGGCACGCCGCCGAGGTGATGAACGCCAACCGTTCGTCCGCGGTCCTCGTGCGCGACGGCGACAACCTCTCGATCGTCACGGACGCGATCCTGCGGGAGCGCGTCGTGGGCGGCGACGTGCGGGTCGAGAATCCGGTCTCGCGCGTCGTCGAGCCCGCCGTGCAGGTGGGCCCGGATCGCATTGCCGTCGACGCGGTCGTCGAGATGCTCGACGCCGGGGCGGATCACCTCGTGGTCGTCGACGCTGCACGCGAGGTGCTCGGTGTGCTCTCGGCGACCGATCTCGCCGGGCTCGAGACTCGCAGCCCCTTCGCCCTGCGTCACGCGATCCTCACGGCGCACAGCGAGGACGAGCTCCAGGCCGCGACGCGGCGGCTCGGCCAGCTCTTCCTCACGCTGCTCGACTCCGGCATCTCGGCCCTCGACATCTGCCGGGTGCTCTCGCTCCAGATCGACTCGGTGACGACGAGGCTGATCGAGCTCTCCGTCGCGCGGCACGGCCCCGCTCCGGTGGCGTGGGCGTGGCTCGCGCTCGGCAGCACCGCGCGCCGCGAGTTCACCCTCGGCTCCGACATCGAGAACGCCCTCGCGTACGACAGGTCGGATCCCGAGGTCGATGCGTACTTCGCCCGGCTCGGCGAAGACGTCTCGCGCGGGCTCGAGGCCTGCGGCCTGCACCTCGATCCGAACGACGTCGTGGCGGGGAACGGGCTCTGGCGGATGAGCGCCGAGCGGTGGGTCGAGGTGTTCCGCGATTGCCTCGAGTCGCCGGACCGCTCGCATCTGATCCGCGCGAACATCGCGTTCGACTTTCGCCAGATCGCAGGCGGGTTGACGGTGACGCCGTCGCTCGTCGCCGTCCTGCGCGAGGCGAAGCGTCACCCGGACCTGATCCGGCGGATCGCGCGCTCGGCGACGGACTTCAAGCCTCCGCTCGGCTTTCGCGGCGCGCTGATCGTCGGCTCGAGCGGCGACGCACGCGGCGTCGACCTGAAGAAGGGCGGCGCGATCCCGATCACCAACCTCGCGCGCTTCTACGCCCTTTCGAACGGGATCACGATCTCGAGCACGATCGACCGTCTGGTCGCGGTCGAGGAGGCCGGCGCGCTCGACGGCGAGACCGCCGAGGCGCTGAAGGAGGCGTTCCAGATCGTGATGCGCCTCCGGCTGGATCACCACGCCGCGCAGATCGCCGAGGGGCGCGAGCCGGACAACCTCGTCGACCCGGACGACCTGCGTCCGCTCACGCGCACGCAGCTACGCGAAGTCTTCCGCGCGATCGTGCACGTGCAGAAGAAGCTGTCGGTCTACGTGCCTCTTGGGCTGTGAGAGTCCGCCTGAAAACACAAGGGCTCCAATCTGGTTCGCTTCGCGAATCAGGTTGGGGGTCACCGAACCTGATTCGGCGCAGCCGAACCAGATTCGAGCCTTTCGAGCTTCAGTGCGACACCGCCGCGGCGGCGAGCTCCGACACGAGCGTGTCGGTGTGGAAGCGCTCGAGCGCGAACGGGGCGATCAAGTCGGGTGTCCGGCCGGTCGCGACGAGCTCGGCCAGCGTCGTACCGACGATCGGCGCCGCCTTGAAGCCGTAGGTGCCCCATCCGGCGGAGACGTGGAAGTTCTCGACCTCCGTCGGGCCGAGGATCGGGCTGTAGTCGGGCGAGAGATCGCAGAGGCCGGTCCAGGTGCGGAGCACCTTGAGCCGCTCGAGCTGCGGGAAGAGCTCGAGCACGTGCCGCGCCGAGTACTCGAGGAACGTCAGCGTCCCCACGGACTTGTACGTCGTGTACGGCTCGATCTCCGCGCCGATCAGGAACTCCCCGCGGTCGGTCTGCGAGACGTAGACGTGCATCTGCGCCGAGACGATGATCACGTCGAGGAACGGCTTCACCGGCTCGGTCACGAAGGCCTGCAGGATGTGCGTCGTGATCGGCAGGCGGACGCCGGCGAGCCCGCAGACGAGCGTCGACCAGCCGGCCGTCGCGCTCACGACGACGTCGGCCTCCACGCGGCCGCGGTTCGTCTCGACCGCGGTCACGCGGTCGCCCGCGGTCTCGATCCCGGTCACCGTCGTATTCGGGTGGATCTCGACGCCCGCGCGGTCGGCGCCGCGGGCGAGGCCCCAGACGACCGCGTCGTGCCGGATGATCCCGCCGGGCCGGTGGTAGAGCGCGCCCATGATCGGCCACGTCGGCCCGTCCGACAGGTCGAGCTGCGGGCAGAGCCGCGCGATCTCCGCCGGCAGGACGACGCGCGAGTCGATCCCGAGCAGCTGATTGACCTCGGCCCGCTCCTGCATCGTGTTCATGGCGCGGTCGGAGTGCGCGAGCGTCAGGTGGCCGTGCTGCGAGAACATGAGGTTGAAGTCGAGGTCGGCCGAGAGCCGCTCGTACAGCTCGACGCTCTTGCCGTAGAACAGCGCGCCTTCGGGCGTCCGGTAGTTGGACCGGATGATCGTCGTGTTCCGCCCCGACGCGCCCGAGCCGATGTACGACTGCTCGAGCACGGCGACGTTCTGCACGCCGTGGTTCTTCGCGAGGTAGTACGCGGTCGCGAGACCGTGGGAGCCGCCGCCGACGATCACGACGTCGTAGCGCCGTTTCAGGTCGCCGCGCGGCCGCCACATCCGGTTCACGCGGAACAGGTCCTTCATGGGCGCAGCCCCCGGTGGAGGTCGGTGACGACCTCGGCGACGAAGCGGCCGAGCTCCTGCGGGACGAAGAGGCGGAAGCGCTCGCCGCCGCGGCGCTCGATCAGCGCGCTGGTGCCGCGCGCGATCGATCCCGCCGCCGGCAGCGCGTCGAGGTCGAGCTCGGTCAGCCGCCGCATCAGGCTCTCGCCCTCGACCTCGAGCGCGGCCAGCGCGGCGCTCATGTCGTAGACGCGGTAGCCGAGCGCCCCGAGCCGTTCCCGCGCGGGGCCGGTCGGCCCGTCGACGACGAGCAGCGCGCGGTGCGGCTCGATCGGGATCAGGTCCTCGCCGGGCAGCGGATCGAGCTGCGCCACGTCGCCGCGCACCTCGAGCTTGCCGAGCGCCGAGCGATCCGTGAACGCGGCGGCCTCGACGTCGCGCAGCGGCGAGGCGCGCGGCACGTCGGCTGCGGATTCGTCGGGCGAGAGGAACGCGAGCCGGCTCACGACCGGAGCAACGTCCCCTCGGGGTCGTGGAACGGCGCGAGCGTGACTGACGCCTGGTGCAGCGTCCCGTCGACGCGGATGTCGATCGTCGTGCCCTCGGACGCGCGGTCCGGCTCGACCCAAGCGAGGCCGATCGTCCTGCCGACGCGCTCGCTGACCCGCGCGCTCGTGACGCGGCCGGCGATGCGCCCGTCACGCACGATTTGCGCGCCCTCGACCGGAAGCACGGTCGACGGCAACGTGAAGCCGACGAGCCGTTCGCGCACGCCGCGCTCTGCGACGTGCTTGGCGGCCCATTTGCCGACGAAGTCCTCCTTCTCGTGCTTGACGATCCAGGGCATGCCGGCCGAGAGCAGGTTCGACTCGGAATCCGTGTCCTGCCCGACGATCACGTGCGCCTTCTCGAGCCGGAGGACGCGTTGCGGCTCGAGGCCGAACGGCAGCGCGCCCGCAGCGACGAAGGCGTCCCAGACGTGCTCGGCGACGCTCGCCGCGCAGTGCAGCTCGTAGCCGAGCTCGCCGACGAACCCGATGCGGAGCGCCAGGCACGGCACGCCGGCGACGCGGATCTCCTTCGCGTCGAGGTACTTCAGCTGCTCGTTCGAGACGTCGGCGTCGGTGAGTCGCGCGAGCGCGGCCCGCGCCTGCGGCCCGGCGACGTTGATCGCGGCGAGCGCGCCCGTGACGTTGACGATCTCGACGTCGTGGCCCCACACCGCGTTCCACCATTCGAACCACTCGCAGACCGCCTCGGAGCCGGTCGAGGTCGTGGTCACGTAGAACAGCCCGTCCCCGAGCCGCGCGACGGTGCCGTCGTCCATGATCCGTCCGCCGTCGGAGGTCAGCACGCCGTAGCGGATCCGGCCCACGCGGAGGTCGGCGAACCGGTTCGGGTAGAGCCGCTCCAGGAAGACCGCCGCGTCGGTTCCCTCGACGACGATCTTGCCGAGCGTCGAGACGTCGATCACGCCGAGGTGCTCGTGCACCGCGCGCACCTCGGCGGCCGGATCGCCATAGGCGTACGGGCGCCGCCAGGCGCCGGTCCACATCACGCGCGCGCCGGCCTGCTCGTGCCGTGCGTGGAGCGGCGAGCGCTTCGTCGCCTCGTAGTGGCGGCCGGCAAGCAGGCCGAGCTCGACCGGCTCCCACGGCGGGCGGGCGGTGGTCGTGCCGATCGCCGACTCGTGCGTCTCTGTCTCGCGCGCCAGCAGGCGGATCGCCGCGACGTGGCAGAGCTTCCCCTGGCACGGGCCCATGGTCACCGTCGTGTACCGCTTGGCGAGCTCGATCGAGTCGAAGCCCTCGGCCACGGCACGCTTCACGTCCTTGACCGTCACGTCCTCGCAGACGCAGACGAAGCTCTTCCCGCGCGCCCCGTCGAAGCTCGCCGGATGTCGCGCGGTCTGGTCGAGGTCGCCGGTCGCCGAGCCGACGACTTCGACGCCGGCGGGCAGCGACGTCGGCACGAAGATGCCCTGCCGCGGCTCGTACTCGACGCGCGCGCCCGCCTGCGCGAGCAGCGAGTAGGCGGGCTGGCGCCCGCCGGACATCACGAGCAGGTCGCAGTCGATGCTCCTCCCGTCGAGCTCGACGGACGTGACGCGCCCGTGCCTCCCCGACGCGGCGAGGCGCGCGAGCTTCGTCGCGCGCAGATCGGCGGTCGCTGCGATCTCCACGCCTGCGCGCTCCAGCTGCTCGGTGATCTCGAGACCCCGAGCGTCCGTCGCGACGACGACCGCAC
>JABFWJ010000139.1 GCA_013362295.1 Thermoleophilia bacterium | reverse complement strand
GCGAAGCCCGTCCGCCTGCGCATCACGGGCGACAGATTCGTCGTCGTCAAGAAATGAGCGGCTTGAATCCGGTTCGGCTGCGCCGAATCGGGTTCAGTGACCGAATCTGATTCCGCGCAGTGGAACCAGATTCGAGCCCTTAGGCCGCGGTGCGAACCGCCTCTTCGTAGATCCGGTCGCGGGTGAACTGGTCGAGCTCCGCGCTCAACAGGTCGCTGGGCGTGGCGTAGAGCGGGCGCGGCTGCGGGAAGTCCTCGTCGTCGAGGCGGACGCCCAGCTCAGGCCCGGGCTCCACCGTGATCGACTCCGCGTCGCGGCCGAGGCGCGCGGCGAGCCACGCGCGCAGTAGCGTCGACTCGGCGCGTGGCCCGCGAACGCTGATGCGCTGCTCGCGGATCGCCGGCCAGCGCTTCGCCAGCTCGAACCGCCATGCCTCTGCGCGCCGCCACGCGATGTCGGACACGGCGACGCGGTCGAAGACCTGCGCGAGCTCCGAGTAGCGCAGCTCGTCCCACTCCTCCGAGTCGACGACCAGCCTGTCGACGACGGCGACCATCTGCACGAACTCCGCCGCCCCGAACGGCGGCTCGCCGCGCCAGCGGCAGAAGACCGGGAGGTCGGAGATCAGCAGCGGCTCGACGATCGACGCCGGCGCGACCGCGCGTCTCCCGCGCAGCTCGAGCTCGATCACCTCGCCGCAGACCCCTCGGGCCCCGACGGGAAAGCAGCGGAGCGACAGCTGCGCGTCGAGCCGGTCGTCGTCCGCCTCCGGCCTGGGCACGAGCAGCAGCGTCCGCGACGGATGCCGCTCGGCCATGCCGGCGAGCGTCTCCTCGGCGGCCGCCTGCCACCGGGCCGGAACCCACGCGATGTGCGTCATCACCGACGTGCGCAGGTTGGGCTGCGATCCGTGCCCGGCGCTCTCGTCCCGCAGGCGCGCAAGCTCGCGCTCGATCTTCCCAATCGTGACGCCCTCGCCGGACCAGTCGGTCTCGGTGAGACCAGCGCTGGTCAATGCCGTCCCCACGATCTGCCGTCGCGGGCGAGCAGCTCCTCGGCGCCCGACGGCCCCCACGTGCCTGCCGCGTAGTTCGGGAACGACGGCCGGTCACGCTGCCAGAACGCCACGACCGCGTCGACGAGCGCCCATTGCTCCTCGATCTCGTCCGACCGCGTGAAGAGCGTCGCGTCGCCGAGCATCGCGTCCAGGATCAGGCGCTCGTAGGCGTCCGGCAGCCCCTCGCGAAACGCGCCGCCGTAGAGGAAGTCCATGTGCACGGTGCGGATCGCCATGCCCTGGCCGGGGACCTTTGCCCCGATCGCGAGCGAGACCCCTTCGTTCGGCTGCACGTGGATCAGGAGCACATTCGGCCGCAGCTCCTGGCCCGCGTCCTCGAACGGCGGGTGCGGAGCGCGCTTGAACTGGATCGCGATCGTCGTCTCACGCCGCGCCAGGCGCTTTCCCATCCGCACGTAGAACGGCGTGTCCGCCCAGCGCCAGTTGTCGACGAACAGCTTCGCGGCGACGAACGTCTCCGTCATCGAGCCCTGGGCGACGCCGTCCTCCTCGCGGTATCCCCGCACCTCGACGCCCTCGACGAACCCGAGGCCGTACTGGCCGCGCACGATGTGCTTCGGCCCGGGCGTGTGCATCGCCTTCAGGACCTTCAGCTTCTCGTTCCGCACCGAGTCCGCGGTGAAGTCGATCGGCGGCTCCATCGCCGTGATCGCGACGAGCTGCAGAAGGTGGTTCTGGAAGATGTCGCGGATCGCGCCGGCCTGCTCGTAGTAGCCGGCGCGTCCCTCGATACCGATCGACTCGGCGACGGTGATCTGCACGTGGTCGATGAACTGCCGGTTCCAGATCGGCTCGAAGATGCCGTTCGCGAAGCGAAGCGCCAGCATGTTCTGGACCGTCTCCTTGCCGAGGTAGTGGTCGATCCGGAAGACCTCGTTCTCGGAAAAGTGCTGCTGGATCTGCGCGTTCAGCTCCCGGGCCGAGTGCAGGTCATGCCCGAACGGCTTCTCGATCACGAGCCGGATCCACCCGTCGGCAGTACGTCGCTCGGCGATCTCTTCGACGAGCGTGCCGATCGCGCTCGGGGGGACGGCGAAGTAGTAGACGCGGTTCCCTTCCGTCTCGCGTTCCTCGTCGAGCTCCGCCAGCGTGCGTGCGAGCTCGTCCTCGCCGTGGTCGTCGGCGAAGTCGAGCGTCACGTAGCGCATCCCGTCGGCGAGCTCCTCCCACACGTCGTCCCTGAACGGGTCGCGCGCGTGGTCCTGGACCGCCTTCTTCATTCGTTCGCGGAACTCGTCGTCGCTCTCCTCGCTGCGCGCGGCACCGACGACCCCGAAGCGCTCCGGGAGGAGGCGGCGCAGCGCGAGGGCGTAGAGCGCCGGCATCAGCTTCTTCGCCGTCAGGTCGCCGGAGGCCCCGAAGATGACGAGCAGGCACGGATCGGGGCGCCGCCGCAGGCGCAGCCCCTCGAGGAGCGGGTTCGGTTCCAGCGTGACGGTCAACGCGGGTCCTGGGTCGCCGCGTGAGCGGCCTCGACCGCCTGCACCGCATGCCCGCCGAACTGGTTGCGGAGCGCGGCGTTGACCTTGGCGGCGAACGACTCCTCCTGGCGCGAAGCGAAGCGTGCGAAGAGCGCCGCGGTGATCACCGGCACCGGCACGTCCTCGGCGATCGCCTCGGCGATCGTCCACCGGCCCTCGCCCGAGTCCTCGACGTAGCCGCGGATCTTCTCGAGCTCGCGGCCTTCCTTCTCGAGGGCGGCGTGCAACAGCTCGAGCAGCCACGAGCGGACGACCGAGCCGTAGCGCCAGATGCCCGCGATCTCGTGCAGGTCGAGGCCGAACTCGGACTTCTCCAACACCTCGAACCCTTCGGCGTACGCCTGCATGAGCCCGTACTCGATGCCGTTGTGCACCATCTTCGTGAAGTGGCCGGCGCCGGCGGGCCCGACGTGGGCGTAACCGTCCTCGGGCGCGAGGGCGCGGAACGCCGGCTCGACCTGCGCGACCGCGCCGCGGTCGCCGCCGACCATCAGGCAGTAGCCGACCGAGAGCCCCCAGACGCCGCCGGAGACGCCCGCGTCCACGAACCGGATCCCCCGCTCTTTCGCGTCGGCGTAGCGGCGCTGTGAGTCGTGGAAGTTCGAGTTGCCGCCGTCGACGATCACGTCGCCTTGCTGCGCGAGCCCGAGCAGCGTCTGGAATGTGTCCTCGGTGATCTTCCCGGCGGGCACCATCATCCAGAAGGTGCGCGGCGCGTCGAGCTGGTCGCGGAGCTCCTCGAGGGTGCCCGCGGTCGAGTCGACCTGTGGGTCGTACGTCTTCACCTCGTGGCCGTGCTCCTCGAGGCGCTTCGCCATGTTGCCGCCCATGCGGCCGAGGCCGATCATGCCCAATTGCATTAGACGTCCTCCAGTCGGATGCGCGCGACGCGGCGGCCGCGCTCCTGCAACGACGCGAAATCGCCCGCGGCCTGCGCGCGGATCAGCTTGCCGAAGCCGAACGGCTGACCCGGGATCGCGAGCTCCTCGCCGGTGTCGTCGACGACCTGCAGGAAGAGCCCGCTGGGCGGTCCGCCCTTGTGCAGCTGGCCGGTCGAGTGCAGGTAGCGCGGCCCGAACCCGT
>JABFWJ010000193.1 GCA_013362295.1 Thermoleophilia bacterium | reverse complement strand
ACGAACGCCGGCTTCAGCCCGAGGCCCTTCGCGATCGCGCTCGAGAGGTCGACCTCGTAGCCCTTCGGGTTGACGTACGTGTTGCCATGGACGGTGCCGGCCGCGAAGTTGACGGCCGAGTCGCCGAACGCCACCGTCAGGGTGCCCGGGCTCATGGTCGGCGGCGCGGCCGTCCGCGCGGCTGCCACGGCTGCAAGCGCGACTGTCAGCGTCGCGGCGGCGACGAGAGCGATGAGACGCTTCACAGATGCTCCTCCTATGCGTTTTGAGCGGGGGGAGCTTCGATTCTAGGCGGCGTCGAGGCGCTCGGCCACCCACGCCTGGAAGGCGGCAAGCAGCGGTTCAGAGTTGAGGAGGAGCCGTCCCTGCTCGAGCACGCCCGCCGCCATGCCGCGGTGCACCGACTCGACGAGCGCCGTGTCCTCCCGGCCGACCTGGTCGTCGAACGCGAAGAAGTCGCGCAGCCAGCCGTCCTCCACGTCCGGTGCGAAGAAGTAGTCGAGATAGCGCTCGGTGCGGCCGCTGCCGTTCGGCCGGACCGGGCCGATCGAGAGGTTCGGCGGGCCCGGGAAGACGTTGAGGCCGGTGTTCGGATAGAGGAGGTGGAACTGGCCGCGCTCGCCGGTCGCCTTCGCCCGGCAGAACTGCGCGCTGAACGCCGGGTGCGCCTCCAGCAGGTAGCGGTCGGGGTGCACGTCGACCTCGGCGCTGAAGCCGGGGTGGGCAGTGGGGCAGTGGTAGCACTCGAGGAAGTTCTCGACGACGATCTTCCAGTTGGCGTTCGCGCCGAACTCGACGCGCGAGTGGAAGACCAGCCCGTCCACGTCGATGTCCCGCGCCAGGATCGCGGGCAGTTCGCCGAGGTGCTCGAGCAGCGGGACCGCTTCCGGGTCGGGGTTCACGAACAGAAACGGCCCCCAGGTGCCGACGCTCGCGGGCACGAGGGACCACTCGGCTCTGTCGAAGTCGGGCTCGCGCTCGGAACGGGGTGCGTTGCGCAGCGACCCGTCGAGGTCGTACGTCCAGGCGTGGTAGTTGCACTGGATCGTGCTGCGCGTGCCGCAGCCCTCGGTCAGGACCGCGCCGCGGTGCCGGCAGACGTTCAAGAACGCGCGCAGCTCGCCCGTCGCGTCGCGCGTGACGAGCATCGGCACGCCGCCCGCGTCCGCCGCGAGGAACGAGCCCGGTGCCGCCACCTGCTCGGCGCGGCCCGCGTACTGCCACGACCGCGCGAAGATCCGCGCGCGCTCGCGCCGCAGCACCTCTTCGTCGCTGTACCAGCTGAACGGCAGCGTGTCCGTGCGAGTGGACGTGGCCATGCGCCGATGCTACCGCCGCAGCATCCCTCTCCTCGGGAGGCATGAAGTGCTCGAATCTGGTTCGCTTCGCGAATCAGGTTCGGAACCGAAGCGGGGAGGTACGGATCGTCGATGGCTCTTGACCGGCCGCAGATCGAGAAGCCCGAAGGTGACATTCCGTTCGAGTTGCTGATCGAGGACCTCGTCGTCGGGGAGGGTGATGTAGCGACCCACGGCAAGAAGGTGACGGTCCACTATGTCGGCGTCTCGTTCTCGTCGGGCGAGGAGTTCGACGCGTCCTGGGACCGCGGCCGGCCGTTCGAGTTCAAGCTCGGCAAGGGCCAGGTGATTCCCGGCTGGGACGCCGGTGTGCAGGGCATGAAGGTCGGAGGGCGCCGCAAGCTGACGATCCCCTCGGCCATGGCCTACGGTGCGCGCGGGGCGGGCGGAGCGATCAAGCCGCACGAGCCGCTCGTGTTCGTCGTCGACCTGCTCTCCGTGGGCTGACGACGGCCGGGCTCTCGGCGCGTCCGGCGCGCCGACGCTCAACCGAAGTCGAAGTCCTTGGTCTCGACCGTCCCGGCCGTCCGCCCCGGCGCCGTCTGGTAGGTCCAGTACAGGTTCGTGTGCGCGATCACCTGGTCCGGCGGCGGCGCTCCCCATGCCGTCTGGTCCTCCGTCGTGTGGGCGTCGCTGACAAGCGTCGCGTCGTACCCCCTGGCGAACGCGCCGTGGAGCGTCGAGCGGACGCAGGCATCGGTCTGTGCGCCGACGACGACGAGCCGCCCGACTCCGAGGTCCGACAGCACGTTCTCGAGGGTGGTGTCCTCGAAGGAGTCGCCGTAGCTCTTCTCGACGAGCGGCTCGGCGTCGTCCGGATGCAGTTCGGGGACGATCCGCCAGTCGTCGCTCCCCCTCTCGAGGTGCTCGTCGGAGTGCTGGACCCAGACGACGGGGACCTTTGCCCGCCGCGCCTTCTCGACGAGGTTGCCGACGTTCGCGACCACCGCGTCGCGCTCGTGTGCTCCCTCGACGACGCCGTTCTGCACGTCGATGACGAGGAGTGCGGTGTTCGGCCGGTTCTCGATTGTGGTCATGGTTTCTCCTTCGTGACGCTGGCGCTCAACCGTGGGCGGGCAGGACAACGTACTGGTCCGCGTGTGCGCTCGCCTGGCCAGTCTTGGGTTCCCGGGCGGGGTCGTCTACCGCAGCGCGAGCAAGATCATCACCACGCCCCACACGGCAACGCCGGCGAATGCTCGACGCCTGGCGCCGACACTCCGGTTCCACCCCAACTGCGTCATGCCGAGCACCCACGGGATCCGCGCGGCGACGCCGCGGTAGTCCAACGCGACGAGCGTTCCGACGACGACGGCGATCGTTCCGGCAAGCGCCCACGACCAGGCCGTGTGCAACAGGTACAGGCCGACGATCACCGGCGGCAGCAGCCACGCGGACTTGAGCTGCGGAGCGTCCACGCGGCTCGTATCGGCAGGCTGCGGGACGGGCTAAAGCATCACTGACAGTTGGGCCAGAATGCTCGATGCACCCTGACGCGCTTTTGACTAAGTGTTGAGTCAACACAAAGTGCAGCCGTTCGCCTGCGCGAGCGTTCCGCACTGACGCCTGAGCCCTTGGAGTAAGTGTTGACTCAACACAAACTGCACTTCGGAGCGTCGGTAGCACGCTTGTGTTGAGTCAACACAAACTACGACGGCCCTGGCCTCTGCCAGCGGCCGCACGCCTGAACCTGGCACTGCGCCTGCGTGATGCCGGGGCGCGCGTGCTGATCGGAATGGGTCCGAACCGCTTCTGCGCCTCGTGCGAAGCATCTGCGGCTCGCGGCTCGCCCAGCGCGGGTGAACGGCAAGACGTCCATTCGGGGGGAAGGAGGAATGCGCATGTCCTTGTCCCGCAGAGTCGCCCGCCTCGGCCGGCGTGCTCGCATCACGAACCTCGCGCTTCTCGCCGCCGTCGCCGGCGTCCTCACGGTCGTGCTGACGACCGCGTCGGCCGGCAGCGACTCGACGCCGACGCATCCGTTGCGCGCCGATCAGACCGAGGGCTTCGGGAACGACAGGCTGCTCGGCTTCACCTACGGGCAGAACTTCTCCTGTCTCCACCGTCCCGGTGACGATCTCGACCACAACGGCGTGCCCGCCGACCTCGACCCGGCGGAGTTCCAGGCGCCGCATTGCACCGCCGGGATCGAGCCGCCGATCGACCCGACGGGCGCTCCGATCGCCAACACGGAGCCGCTCTACGTGATCGTCCCGTTCTTCGACGGCGACAACGACGGCGAGGCGGCCGACGGGCTCGCGCCGACGCTGAAGAGCCTGTTCGGGATCGTC
>JABFWJ010000366.1 GCA_013362295.1 Thermoleophilia bacterium | reverse complement strand
CCGGTGCGGCAAGCGCGAGCAACAGCGCAAGGAAGAAGAGTGCGAGGAAAAAGAGTGCGCCGCGAAACCTCGGCAGCGCTGGGCGAGTCGATGCCATCGTGTCCCCCCGAATCGACGACGAGTTGACACCCCTCCGCCCGCGCTGCGGGGTGTGTGTTCCTTGACCCTATACGGCGAGGCCCGCGCGCTGGTTTTCTCGGCGGACCGTTGACTTCCCGGCTGCACGCCGCGAGGGTCGTGTGTGCACCCGACCACTGGAGGTTGACAGATGTTCGCACGCGTTGCGTCGTTCGAAGGCGGCGATACCCAGCGGCTCCGCGAGCTCAACCAGGAGCGGCAGCAGAGCGGCTCGATGGGGCTGCCGGAAGGCATCCGTCGCGCGATGGTCCTGAACGACGAGGGCGCGGGCCGCCGGCTCTTCATCACGTTCTTCGACTCACGCGAGGCGGTGGAGGCGGCCGAAGCGCAGTTCTCGTCGATGGGTGACGAGATCCCGGAAGAGATCCGCGGGCGGCGAACGGCGGTCGACGTGTACGAGATCGTGTTCGACGACCAGCCCTAGCCGAGAATCAGCGCGCCGTTCGCCTCGACCGGCAGCGCCCGCTGCGCGGCGTACTTCACTCCTTCTCCGAACGTGGGGAAGGCGTTGTGCGACGCGGCTATCTCGTCGACGGTGACGCCGTGCCTCAAGGCGAGCGTGTAGCCCTGCACGACATCGCCTGCGCTGCGACTCACGACGTGGATTCCGAGGATACGCCGCGAGCCGCGCTCGTAGACGAGCTTGAAGAGCCCGCGCGTCGCGTCGATGTAGAACGCGCGCTGCACGACCGCGAGTGGATACGACACGACCTCCACGTCGAGCCCTCGTGTGCGTACTTCTTCCTCGGTCAGGCCGACACCGGCCAACTCGGGATCGGTGAACACCGCGGTCGGGATCGTCGTGAGGTCCGCGGCGAGGCGCCCCATGAAGTCCGCGAGTGGGGAGAGCTGTGCGAGACCGGTCACGTCGCCTGCCGCCCACACGCCGGCGACGCTCGTGCGCGTCCGGTCCAGGAGGTCGCGATCGACCTCCTCCACCACGCGGTCCACGTCGCCGGTACGGCGCTTGCCTATGAGCGCTTGCACTTATAGCGTCGGCACGGTGACCGAGGCACACACGGCCGGGCACATCGCCGCGGACGATTCGGCGCTCGTCGCCCGCCTCCGAGACGGCGACGAGCGGGCCTTCGAAGAGGTCGTCAGCAGCTTCTACCCGTCGATGATCGCCGTCGCGCGCGGCTACGCGCGCACCCGTGCAGTCGCGGACGAGATCGTGCAGGAAGCGTGGATCGGGGTGCTCAAGGGGATCGACCGGTTCGAGGGGCGGTCGTCACTACGCACATGGGTTCTGCAGATCGTCGCCAACATCGCACGCACGCGTGCCGTCCGCGAGGCGCGCAGCGCTCCCTACTCGTCGTTCGAGACAGGCGATGCGCAGCCTGCGGTCGAGCCGGAGCGCTTCCGCGGCCCGGACGATCCCTTCCCCGGCCACTGGCGCTCCTATCCCACCGACTGGCGCACATTGCCGGAGGAACGGCTCGTGTCGAACGAGACCCTCGCCGTCGTGAAGCAGGCGATCGCCGAGCTGCCCGAGAACCAGCGGATCGTCATCACCCTGCGCGACATGACCGGCTGCAGCGCAGCCGAGGTGTGCGACACGCTCGGCCTCTCCCCCGAGAACCAACGCGTCCTCCTCCACCGTGCGCGTGCACGTGTACGCGCGAGGCTCGAGAGGCACCTCGATGGTTGAGCCTCTCGGAATCCGCGAACACGGCTACACCTGCCGCGAAGTGGTCGACGTCGCGTCCGAATACGTCGAAGGCGCGCTGCCGCCCGAGGAGACGACACTGTTCGAGCTGCATCTGAACTTCTGCGACGGCTGCTTCACCTTCATCGACCAGATCAAGCAAGCTGCGGCGCTATCGCGACGCGTGAGCGAAGACGAGCTGCCCGAGCCACTGAGGCTCGGCCTGCTGGAGGCCTTCCGCGACTGGAAGCGCTCGTGACCGCGTACAAGTTCCTCGCCGCCGACGGCACCGGCACCTTCAGCCGCTTCCGCTGGCCGGTCGGCGCATGGGTCGAGGCTGAGGTCGATCCCTGCCGCAGCGGCGTGCACGCGTGCCGCCGTAGCGACCTGCCGTACTGGCTCGGCCCCTCCCTCTACGAGATCGAGCTGGCCGGCGACCTCGTGGAGGACGGTTTGAAGGTCGTCGCCGAGCGCGGGCGGTTGACTCGGCGTATCGACGCGTGGAACGAAGAGGCGCGCGAGGAGTACTCACAGATGTGCATCGCTCGCGCCGCCGAGCTCGCCGCGTCGTCACCGGTGCCGCTCACCTCGTGGGCCCCGCCCCGCGAGGCTTCTGCGGGCGGCCCTGCGTTGATGGGCTTCATCGCCGCGCGGATCGCCGAGGAGATCGGGGGTCTCGACGCCTACGTGGACGAGCGCGTCCGGCAGGCGAACTGGCTCGTCGACCGCCTCGCACTCACGTAGCCGAGCATGCTGCGCGGCATGCCGATCGCAGTGCTCGTCGCGACCGGCGCGATCGCCGTGCCGTCGCACACTTCGGCGCCGTGGCACGACTGCGTGCGCGCCGGCGAGCGCCACGGCTTCTTCCGCACCGCGGACGGGACGAGGATCGCGTACGCGGAGAGCGGACGCGGCACAGGGGATCGTGTTCTCGCACGGTGCGCGCGGCGTTCTCTGCAACTGGATGTGGGCGCTGCGCGACCCGCGGCTGCAGCACTACCGCATGCTCGCATTCGACTTCCGCGGCAACGGCCTCTCGGACTACCCGCACTATCCTCGGAGCATCCGCTACCGGCAGGATGTGATCGCGGCGGTCGAGCAGCTGCGGCGGGACGGGGCACGACGCGTCGCCGTGCTCGGAATCTCGCGCGGCGGGCCGGCCGTGCTGACGGCGGCGGCGCAGCTCTATCCCCAGCGGGTGCGGGCGGCGATTGCGGTCGCGTCGATCGACGAGTTCGTCGGCGACGACTCGGTCGCGGCGGTCCGCGCGTCGAAGGTCCCGCTACTCGTCCTCGTCAATGCTCGCGACGGGCTCGGCCTGACGCCGACCTCACGCGCGATCTACCGCGCGTCAGCGTCACCGGACAAGCACCTCGTCATCGCCCCGGGACAGGGACACGGCGACGTGTTTCGCTTCCCGCGCGTCTGGGCGGCGTTCGTCGGTTTCCTACGCCGCGAGCTCGGCTAGCGATCGGCGTACGATCTCACTCGCCCCCGACGGAAAGGACACCCACGTGGCGATCGCATACCTGCAGGAATTCACGATTCAGGGCGGCGACACGAGCACCAAGAACTACGACGCAGTCGCCGCTGCGCTCGATCTGAAAGAGGCTCCGGACGGTCTCCTCATCCACACGGCCGGATTCGATCACGACGCCGGCGTCTTTCGCATCCTCGACGTCTGGGAGACGCGTGAACACGGCGAGAGGTTCATCGCCGAGAAGCTCACTCCGATCGTCGAGCGGATGGGCCAGGAAGCTGCCGAGCGCGCGGACGACACCTTCACCCCGCCGAGCCGCGAGACCTGGTACGAGCTGCACGACTCGATGACCGGCTGAGGCCGGCTACAACGCGACGATCGCCGGCCGGCCG
>JABFWJ010000360.1 GCA_013362295.1 Thermoleophilia bacterium | reverse complement strand
ACCCGGAGAGTTGTCCCAGGCGAGGCCGTTCGCGTAGTTGACGAGCGACCGCCGGTAGAGGATCTGGCCGTTCGACGCATCGACGACCGTCTGGTAGGCCGTGGCGTCCGTGCCGTAGATCGCCGTGCTCCAGGCGAGATGGAGCCCGTCGACGCCCTGGAAGTAGACGAGCGACGCGGTGTCGCCGTCCGTGAACGTGGTCTCGTGCGTGGTCGGGTCGGCGTCCGGGATCGCCCGCACGGGGACGATCGCCTGTGCGACGTCCTGCTTCGCGGACACGACCGCGTCGGTCGCCGTGAGCCCCGCCTTGCCGACCGTCCCGCCGAGGCTGGCCACGGGCGAGCCGCTGAAGTTGATCAGCTGACCGATCTTCGTCACGTTCGCGCGGATGCCGTTACCGAAGACCGGAACGCCGCCCGGCCCCGATTGCACGAAGGACAGGTGGTGCGTCCCGTCGATCGAGACGTAGTCCTTCGTCAGCTGGAGCCCGTCGACCGCGCTCGGATCGAGACCGAACACGGCCGCGTTCGCGCGCATGAAGCCCAGCGCGATGTCCGCGGGGGCCTGGTTGCTCGGGCCGGTCAGGAACCCGTTCGTCCTGCCGATGAAGCGCGGCGTCCGCGTCAACGGATCGATGTCCACGATCCCCTCGCGGCCGAGCGAATCCTTGAACTGTGCGACGTCCGCAGAGAGGTCCGCCGCCTGATCGCGCTCGCGCGCGTTCAGGACCTTCTCCGCGGCCGGGGTCGCCCGCGAGTCGAAGAACGCCTGCTTGTCGCGGTCGCCCTGGCCGTGGCCGTCGGCGAGCGCGAGCTCAGGCAGAGCCAAAGTGACGAGCGCCAGAACACAGGCGACCCTCGCCAACGCAGTGAATCGCACCAGCTTCCCTCCCTCTCGAGACCCTGTCTTTGCACGCAAAAGCCGTGCAGAAGCTCCCAAGGTACTGCGGGTCGATCGCGTTGTCTATATCTGATCGGCTAGGCCTGAATCCCTCGATCGAGGGTCGCAGTCCCTCGGCCGAGGTATGAACGCCCGCCGCCGCCGCGCCGACAGATCGCCTATGAACTGCGACACAAGCCGCCTGAAGCTGCTGCTGCTCACGATCCTGCTGATCGCGCTCGCGATCGTTCTGGCCAAGGTGGGTAATCCCCACCCGCCGGTGACCGGGATGTGGGACGGCCCGCGCTAGGCAGACCCCCAGATCTCGATCCCCGGCTCCGCCGCGCTCAGCCGGCGAGCAACGACGCGAGGCGCTCGACGCCCTCGTCGATCTGCAGCTCGTCGACGAGGCTGAAGGAGAGGCGGACGCTCTCGTCCCCGCGCCCGTCCGGGAAGAACAGCGAGCCCGGAACGATGCCGACGCCTCGTTCCGCCGCGCGCAGCGCGAGCTCGGTCGAGCTCACGCCCCCGGGCAGCGTCAGCCACGAGAAGAAGCCGCCGTGCGGCGTCGTCCACCGCGCGCCCTGCGGCAGCGAGCGCTCCAGCGCGCCGAGCAGGCGCTCGCACTTCTGCGCGTAGAGCGCGCGGGAGGATTCCAGCTGCTCGTCGATCCACCCTCGCCGGTGGAACTCCTCGAACAGCCGCTGGCCGAAGGCGCCGGCGCACTGGTCGGTCGTCTGCTTGGCCGAGACGAGCCGCTCGGCGATTCCGGCCGGGGCGGCCGCCCAACCGAGCCGCACGCCGGGGAACAGGATCTTCGAGGTCGTACCCGCCTGCACGACGGCATCGGGTGCGAGGCTCCAGAGGCTCGCGGGCGCGTGCTGCGAGAACCCGAGCTCGCGGTAGGCGACGTCCTCCACGATCAGGAAGCCGTAGCGCCGCGCCAGGTCGACGAGCGCCGAGCGCCGTTTGGCGGAGAGGCTCACGCCGGCCGGGTTCTGGTGGTCCGGGATCGTGTAGAGGAGCTTCGGACGGAGGCCGCGCTGGAGCCGCCGCTCGAGCTCGTCGACCTGCAGCCCCTCCTCGTCGAGCGGCACGGCGTCGAGCTCGGTCTCGAAGCCGCGGAACGACTGGATCGCACCGAGGTACGTCGGGCCCTCGACGACGACGAGGTCGCCGCGGTCGAGGAAGGACTTGCCGACGAGCTCGAGCGCCTCGATCGCGCCGCTCGTCACGAGCAGCTCGCCCTCGCCTGGCCGGCACCCCTGCCCCGCCTCGATCCGGTCTGCGAAGGCGTCGAGGGCGCCGGCGAGCCCGCGCGTCGGCGCGTACTGGAAGGCCTGCACCTCGCCCGCGGCCGCGAGCTCGCCGAGCAGCGACGCGACGCGCTTGCGCGGAAACGTCCGCGGATCCGGAAAGCCGCCCGCGAACGAGATCAGGTCCGCCACTCCGAGGAAGCCGAGCACGGCCGCGATCCCGTCCCCCACGTCGCCGCGCGTGCGCGCGGCGTAGAGCGCGTCCCACCGACCGGCTTCGGGCGTCACCGCCACCGGTCCAGCTTAGAGTGCTAGACCGGCTCGGGCGAGATGTGACGGGGCAGCTTGCGCGTGTCCAGCAGCCTCGTCCGCTGCAGGCTCCGCAGCTCATCAGGCAGGTCGGCGGCGGCGACGACGGCGATCGCGCGCGGGGTCGAAGGCGGGTTGCTCCCGACCTCGCCCCGGATGAAGGTGCCCGCGACGACCCCGACGATCAGGACGACGGCGACGCCGATCGATCCGATCAGCCGGCGGTGCGAGCGGGGGACGGCGACCGAGACCGGCGCGATCCGTGCCGGCTGCGCGGCGCGCAGCATGGTCGCGGCTGCGCCGAAGCCCTCGGTCACTGCGCGGCAGCGCTCGCAGCGCTCGAGATGGGCGTCCAGCAGCGCGCCCTCGAGCTCCGACAGCTCGCCGTCGACGCGCAACGAAGCCCAGAAGCGGGCGCGTGCGCAGAGCTGGCCTCCCGGGACCTCCATCAGAATCTCAGACGAGCCTCTCGGACATTCGTTAGGACGTTATCGATCGGCCCCCGGGCGAGCTTGAGCGTCAGGAGGAGACGGTCTCGGAGACCCCGAGCGTTCGGCCGCGTGCATCGAGCGCGCGAACGGCCGCGGCGGCGGGCGGTCTGCCGAGCTCGATCGCCGTCTCGAGGCCGCTCCAGTCGTGCCTCGCGACCGGGCTCAGGTGCTCGCCGTCGCGGCCCGTGAGCACCTGCCAGGTTGCGACGTCGGTCTTCCCATTCCAGCTCGCGTAGACACGGTCTCCGGCGAGCTCGATCGCGGGCCGGCCGCCGGGACGGCCCCGCCACGGCAGCCGGTAGCCGCGGTAGGTGTCGCCGTAGGGCAGCTTCAGCTCGAACCGGATCTCGCCCGACGGCGTGAACTCGGTCACCTTGCGCACACCGCCCCACCCCACCAGCGCGCCGCCGTCCGGGAGCAGCTCGATGTTCCCCTCGAAGGGCGACGAGATCTTGCGCGGGTGCACGAACGACTTCACGATCGCCGCGCGGTGGCGCTTCACGTCCAGCTTCAGGAGGAGCGGGCGTGAGAACGGCTCGAGCTTCGGGATCGCGCCGTTGTCGAACAGCGAGAGCATCCCGCCTGGATGCAGGCGCGCGTTGTGCTGGAAGCGGAACTTCACCACGGCCGGCGGCCCGAAGTCGCTGCGCTTGCCGCCGAGCCGCCAGCGCACCTCGCCGGTGTGGCGGCTGATCTTGTAGACCGCCCACGTGTTCCGCGCGGAGAC
>JABFWJ010000367.1 GCA_013362295.1 Thermoleophilia bacterium | reverse complement strand
GAGTGCACGAGCACCTCGTCGACTGCGTCCTCCAGTTCGAAGGCGACCGCTACCACGCACACCGCATCCTCCGCGCGGTCAAGAACCGCTTCGGCTCCACGAACGAGCTCGGCGTCTTCGAGATGACCGGCGAGGGGCTCGTCGGCGTGCCCGACCCGTCCGAGGTGTTCGGCCGCAGCCATGGCGGCGAGGTCGGCGCGGCGGTCGCCTGCACGCTGGAGGGGACGCGGCCGTTGCTGCTCGAGATCCAGTCGCTGGTCGCGCCGACCGACCTGGCGATGCCGCGGCGCGTGGGCACCGGCGTCGACCCGAAGCGGCTCGCGATGATCGTCGCCGTCCTCTCGCGCCATGCCGGGCTGCCGCTCGGCGGAGCCGACGTCTTCGTGAACGTGGCGGGCGGCGTGCGCATCGACGAGCCGGGTGCCGACCTGGGCATCGCGCTCGCGATCGCCTCCGCCGCCAAGGGCGTGCCGGTCCGGGAAGGGCTCGCGGCGTTCGGCGAGATCGGGCTGACGGGTCGCCTCCGGGCGGCCACTCAGACCGACCGCCGGCTCGAGGAATGCCGAAAATTCGGCTCCTCGGTCGTCCTCGGGCCGGAGTGCGACACCCTGCGCCGCGCTCTCGCCGCCGGCCTGACCGATTCCCCGGCCTGAGCAGGGATTTTCGAAAAAACCCCGGTTTTCCAAGGGTTTCTGCTAAACTGGTGGCCTCGCCGGTGGAGCCTTCAGGGCCGCCGGCTCTTTCGCGACTACAGACGGAAAGAGGCTCATTTGTACAAGGTCGGCGACAAGGTGGTGTATCCCCACCACGGTGCGGGGACGGTCGTGAAGCGCGAGAAGCGCGAGGTGCTGGGCGAGAAGCGCGAGTACCTGACGATCAAGATCCTGCACAACGACATGACCGTGAACGTTCCCGCGGACAATGCCGAGCGCGTCGGTCTGCGGAAGGTGATCGACGAGGAGGCGGTCAAGAAGGTCGTCAAGTACCTGACCTCCGGCGGCACCGAGATGCCGAAGAACTGGAACCGCCGGTTCAAGCACAACCGCGACAAGATGAAGACGGGCGACATCTACGAGCTCGCCGAGGTCGTGCGCAACCTCGCGCTGCGGGACGGCGAGAAGGGCCTCTCGACGGGCGAGAAGCAGATGTACGTCAAGGCGAAGAAGATCCTCGCCTCCGAGCTCATGTACGCGAAGTCGATGAGCGAGGACGAGGCGCTCGAGTGGCTCGAGGAAACGCTGACCGAGGGCGCGAAGCCGAAGCCGGCGTCTGCCGAGAAGGGGCCGGCCGCCGCTCCGAAGCACGTCGTCGCCGCCAAGGCGAGCGCCGCGGCCAAGCCGGCCGCGAAGAGCGCCGCCACTGCGAAGAAGGCGCCTGCGAAGTCGGCCGCCGCCCGCAAGACGGCGACGGCGAAGAAACCGGCCGCGAAGAAGACCGCGACCGCGCGGAGATAATCACCGCGCGGTGAGCGTCTGGGCCGTCCTCGTCGCCGCAGGGCGGGGAGAGCGGCTGGGGGAGGACCGGCCGAAGGCGTTCGTCCGCCTCGGCGACCTTCCCCTGCTCGCGGAATCGCTGCGCCGGCTCGACGAGAGCGGCTGGGTCGACGAGATCGTCCTCGTCGCGCCGCCCGAGTGGGAGGAGCCCGCAATCCTGCTCGCCGAGGAGCTGGGCGTGTCGAAGGTGAGCGCCTGCGTCACGGGCGGCGAGACCCGGGCCGAGTCCGTGCGCGCCGGCGTCGCCGAGGTGCCGGAGGCGGCCGCGGTGATCGTCGTCCACGACGCCGCCCGGCCGCTCCTTCCGGACGAAGTGCTCGAGCGCGTGGTCGGGGCGCTCGCCGAGGGCTTCGACGGGGCGATCCCGGCCCTGCCGATCGCGGACACGGTCAAGCGCGTCCGGGAGGGCGTCGTCGTCGAGACGGTCGCCCGGGCGGAGCTCGTCACCGTCCAGACCCCGCAGGCCTTCGTCGCCCCGGTCCTCCGTGCGGCGCTGACCACACTTAGTGTTGAGTCAACACAAAGTGCAACGGACTGCGCGGCGCTCGTGGAGCGGAACGGCGGGCGGGTGACCGTCGTCCCGGGGGACGAGCGGCTGCTCAAGGTGACCAGGCGCGCCGACCTCGAGCGCATCGCCGGATGGCTCGCCGCGCCCCGAACCTGATTCGGCGAAGCCGAACCAGATTCGAGCCCTTCGCTCTGTAGCCTCCGCGCCGTGGATGTAGAGGTGGTCGTCTTCGACGCCGGTGAGACGCTGATCGACGAGACGATGATGTGGACGCGCGCCGCCGCGGCCGCCGGGGTGACGCCGTTCACGCTGATGGGCGTGCTCGGCGGCCTGATCGCGCAGGGGCGCCAGCACAGCGAGGTCTGGGACGTGCTCGGGGTCGAGCATCCCGCCGCGACGTGGGACGACGCCGACTGGTATCCGGACGCCGGAGCGTGCCTCGACCGGTTGCGCTCGGCCGGCTACCGGGTGTGTGCCGTCGGCAACACGCCGCAGTTCGTCGAGGAAGGGCTGGGCCGGCGCGTCGAGGTGCTGGGCTCGTCCGAGCGCTGGCAGGTGTGGAAGCCGGACGCGGCGTTCTTCGCCCGCGTAATCGAGGTCGCCGGCGTCGCGCCTGCGAAGATCGCGTACGTGGGCGACCGTGTGGACAACGACGTCGGGCCCGCGCTCGCCGCCGGGATTGTTGCCGTGCACATCAGGCGCGGGCCGTGGGGATACCTCCAGGAGCCGCCGCCGGAGGCGATCCGCATCCGCTCGCTGGACGAGCTGCCGGCGGCGCTTCGATGACGTACCGCGTCGGGATCGGCGTCGACGCGCACGCACTCGCGGACGGCGTGCCGCTGGTGCTCGGCGGTGTGCGGCTCGACCATCCGCGCGGCCTCGCGGGCCACTCGGACGGCGACGTGCTGGCGCACGCGCTGATCGATGCGCTGCTCGGTGCCGCGGGCCTCGGCGACATCGGAGCACTCTTTCCCTCCGGGGACGAGCGCTTTCGCGGCGCGGTCAGCATCGAGCTGCTCCGAGCGGCCTACGGTCAGGTGCGCGACGCCGGCTGGAGGCTCGTGAATGCGGACTGCGTGCTCGTGGGAGAGGAGCCGAGGATCGCCGCTCACCGCGACGAGATGCGCAGACGCCTGTCCGAGGCCGTCGACGGCGGCGAGGTCAACGTGCGTGCCACGACGACGGATCAGCTCGGTTTCACCGGCCGCGGCGAGGGGCTCGCCGCCCACGCGGTCGCGCTGCTCGAGCGTGCGTGACGGCGCGCCGAGGCCGCGATCGGCTAGGCGGGCAGCGACGCCACCCCGTCCGCCAGCACGACGAGCCCGTCGCGTTCGAGCGAGACGAGTGCGTCGCCGTCGTCCGGCTGCGCCCCTGCGGCCACGGCGCGCAGCGCTGCCGCGCGCCGCTGCCGGAACGAGCCCTCGAACCTCGACTGCTTGCGCAAGGGCTCGTAGCGCCGGCCGCGCGAGGGGCAATTCGCCGCGAGGGGGCACGCGTCGCACCGCGGGATCCGGGCGAGGCAGACCGTCGCGCCGAGGTCGAAGAGCGCCTGCGCACACGAGCCGTCGAACGGCTCGCCGGTCCGCTCCTGAACGCGGCGGACGTTCGTGTCGATCGGCAGGACGTCGCGTCCGAAGGCGAAGTTGCCGACGGCGGCCGCCGTGTACGCCCCGACGCCCGCCAGCT
>JABFWJ010000481.1 GCA_013362295.1 Thermoleophilia bacterium | reverse complement strand
CGACGTGGTCGATGGGCGCGAAGTTCACCGTCGACTCGGCGACCCTCGCGAACAAGGGGCTCGAGGTGATCGAGGCGCACTTTCTCTTCGGCCTGCCCTACGACCGGATCGAGGTGGTCGTGCATCCGACGTCGATCGTGCACGGCGTCGTGCGCTTCCGCGACGGCGCGGCGATCGCGCATCTCGGCTACCCCGATATGCGCGTGCCGATCTCGTACGCTCTCACGTACCCGGAGCGCGCGGAGACTCCTGTGGCGCCGCTCGACCTGACGGCGGGCCCGCTCGAGTTCTTCGAGCCGGACGTCGAGACGTTCCGCATGCTCGCGCTCGCCCGCGAGGCCGGCGAACGCGGCGGCACCTACCCGTGCGCGTACAACGCCGCGAATGAAGAGGCGGTGAGCGGCTTCCTCGAGGGACGCGTCGGGTTCCTGGACATCGCCGCGCTCGTCGAGGAAGCGCTCGGCCGGGTCGACGGCGCGCCCGCCCGCGATCTCGAGGAGCTGCGCGAGGCCGACCGGCGCGCACGAGAGCTGGCGGTCGCGTGGGCGTAGCTGCAGCGATCGTCGGGCTGGCGCTGCTCGTGATGATCCACGAAGCGGGCCATTTCTTCGCCGCACGCGCCGTCGGGATGACGCCGCGCAAGTTCTACCTCGGCTTCGGCCCCGCGCTCGCGAAGACGGTCAGAAACGGCGTCGAGTACGGGATCGGCTCGATCCCGCTCGGCGGCTACGTGAAGATCCCGGGGATGAACCGCCCTTCGCAGGGCGATCTGCGGCGGCTGCTGCCGCCGGCCGAGGCGGAGCAGCACGCGGCGGAGCTCGACCGTCTCGACGACGCGATCGAGCGCGGCGACTACGACCGGGCGCACGAGCTCCTGCTCGAGCTGAAGCCTGCGCTCGGCGAGGCGCGCGCCTGGCAGGAGCTCGAGGGCTCGCTCGCCCGGGACGCCTACTGGCGTGCCGCCACCTGGCGCCGCCTCACCGCCATCTTCGCCGGTCCAGCCGTCAACCTCGTCTTCGCGCTCCTGCTCTTCACGGCGCTCTTCCTCGTCTCCGTCACGAGGGACACGAACATCGTCGCGCGGGTCTCGCCCGGCTCGCCGGCCGCGGCCGCCCACCTCCACGCCGGCGACCGGGTGATCGCCGTCGCCGGGGAGAAGGTCGAGCCGAAGGACATTCCGGCGCACATCCGAGCGACGCACGGACGGCCCTTCACGCTCCTCATCGCACGGCACGGACGCCGGCTCACAGTGCCGCTGCGCGCGCGCACGATTCAGGGCGCCTACCGGATCGGGATCGCGATCGAGGCGCGGGAGGGACCGGGCGAGTCGCTCCCGGCGGCCAGCCGCGACGCGGTCCATTTGACGTGGCGCATCACCGCCGACACGGCCCGCGGCATCGCGCACCTCGCGACCGGGCGCGACACGAACCAGGTCTCGAGCTCGTACGGCATCGTCAAGGCGTCGGCCGCGGCGTGGCGTGCCGGCCTGAGGACGTTCCTCTTCGTGCTCGGGCTGATCAGCCTCGCGCTCGGGCTGCTGAACCTCGTGCCGGTGCTGCCGCTCGACGGCGGCCACATCGTGATGGCGCTCGTGGAGAAGGTACGCGGCAAGACGTTCCCGCAGTCCGTCTACATCCGCTACAGCGTCGTCGGATTGACGCTCTTTGCGGTGCTGATGTACTTCGGGCTGCGCAACGACATCTTCGGGCCTGGAGGATAGGCGGCGGTGCCCGATCCGATCGCACACGACCTGACGTTTCTCTTCACCGACGTCGAAGGCTCGACGCAGCTGATCGAACGGCTCGGCCCGGGCTACGGAATCGTGCTCGAGAAGCACCGTGCCCTGATTCGCAGCGCGATCGAGTCGAACGGCGGCCGTGTGGTCGACACCCGCGGCGACGAGTTCTTCGCGGCGTTCCCCGACAGCCGCGGCGCGGTGGCGGCCGCCGTCTCCGCGCAACGGTGCCTCGGCGACGCGACCTGGCCGCCGGGCGCGCCCGTCCGCGTGCGGATGGGCGTCCATTCGGGGCGCGCGCAAACGGCCGGCGACGGCTTCGTCGGGCTCGCCGTGCACCATGCGGCGCGCGTCTGCCAGACGGCGCGCGGCGGCGAGATCCTCGTCTCCGACACCGTCACGGTCGGGAACTTCGACTCCGTCGACGTCGGCGAGCACTGCCTGCGCGGAATCCCTCGCGCGACGCGCCTCTTTCGGATCGTCGCCGACGGAATCGACACGGACTTCCCGCCCCTGCGCGGGACCGCGCGGTCGATCGCCGCCGTCCGGGTCGCCCTCGCGGACGACTCGGTGCTCCTGCGGGAGGGGGTCGCGGCGCTCCTCGAAGAGGAAGGCTTCGACGTCGTCGGGCAGGCCGGGACCGGGGTCGACCTCCTCGCGCTCGTGGACGAGGAGCTCCCCGACGTCGCGATCGTCGACATCCGGATGCCCCCGACGAAGACGGACGAGGGGATCCGCGCCGCGCACGAGATCAAGCGCCGCCATCCACGCACCGGCGTCTTGCTCCTCTCGTCGTACCTCGACGTCAAGAACGCCGTCGAGCTGTTCGCAGCTCAGCAGTCCGGGATCGGGTACATGCTGAAGGAGCGCGTCGCCGACGTCGACGACTTCACCGAGGCGGTGCGGCGCATCGCCGACGGCGGGACGGTGCTCGACGCGGCGATCATCGAATTGCTGCGCGCCGGCGAGGCGGACGAGCGCGAGCGGGCGATCCTCGAGCTCGCCGGCGAATCGACCGGCTAGAGCTGCTTCAGGTTGCGCGCGCTCTGACCCGCCGCGTGGACGACGGTCGGCAGCTCGACGATGCCGAAGCTGTAGACGCCGCTCAGCATGTTGCCGCGCGCCTGGTAGACGAGCAGCGACACGAAGCGGAGCGTCTTGCCGTTCGTCTTCTCGGTGATGTGGTCGATCAGGCCGACGCTCCCCGGCAGGAACAGCTGAGACTTGATCGGATCGAACTTGTTCTTGATCAGCCCGGCCCCCGGGATCGTGCTCTTGACGAAGCCCTTCGGGCACGTCGCGACCGCCTTGCGGAGCTCCTTCATCGCCTTGGCCGCGCCGCCGGCCTTGTACGCCACGACCTCGTTCGAGAGGAACGGGCCGCCGCCGGTGTCCCTGATGTACGAGAGCTGGACGCGCGCGACGCGGAGCGCCTCGCTCCGGAACTTGAAGCCGCACAAATCGAGCGTCACCTCGCCCTTGAGCTCGCGGCCGTTCGGGATCTCCCGCGTGATCGTCTCGGGCCCGACCTCCGCCGCCCGCAGGACCGCGCGCTCGGCGGCCCGCTGCGGCGATCGTGCCGCCGCCGCGAAGGCGAAGGATGCGCCGATCCCGGCGAGGGCCAGACAGGCGCAGACGGCGGCGATCCTCATTTGCGAAGCTTAGGTCGGGCTGACGCCGGTCGGTAGGCTGGACCCGTGGCCAGTCTTCGCTCGGTGACCGTCGGCGGCATCCAGATCGGGGGCGGAGCCCCCCCGGTCGTCCAGTCGATGACGCTCACGAAGACCCACGACGTCGAGGCGACGACGGCCCAGATCGCGGCGCTCGCGAGCGCGGGCTGCGAGATCGTCCGCGTCGCGGTCCCGAAGCGCGAGGACGCCGACGCGCTCCCGCGGATCGTGCGCTTCTCGCCGATTCCCGTGATCGCCGACATCCACTTCAACGCCAGCCTGGCCCTGCGCGCGATC
>JABFWJ010000102.1 GCA_013362295.1 Thermoleophilia bacterium | reverse complement strand
ACCTGGCTCTTGCAGGAGCGGGGGTTCCCGGCGGCCTGACTCGGCTTTCCCGTCCCCGCCTCCTACCATGAACGTCGGTGGGGTTGCGGTTGTCGGCGGTTCGGCTGCTCCGCGCGTTCGCGGCTGCGAACGCGCGGTTGACGGCCGCGGTCGTCGCGGTCGGCGTGATCAGCGGGCTCCTCGTGCCCGCCTTCGCCGTCTCCACCGGTGCGCTCGTCGGAGCGATCCGCCGCGGCGACTCTGTCGCCGCGCCGCTGGCAGTGATCGTCGTCGTGTTCGTCGCCGGCCGGCTGCTCGACCCGGCGCGCGAGCAGCTCGGCGAGGCGATGTGGCGGCAGGTCGACGAGTCGGTGTCGCGCCGGTTGATGCGCGCGATGAGCCGCCCGCCCGGACTGGCGCATGTCGAGGACCCCGCGGTACGCGATCGTCTCGCCCAGGCGGACGGGCTGGTGGCGGGCGTGACGCCGGGCGAGGCGGGCTGGTGGCTGGGGCCGGTCCTCCTGCTGTGGGTGCAGGGCGCGGTCTCGCTCGTCGTCGTCGCGAGCTACCGGTGGTGGATGGCGATCGTCCTCGCCGGCGCGTATGCGTTCGCCTACCGCGTATCGCGCCGCCACTGGCACGACGTGACGCTCGTCCTGATGGGACGCACCCCGCGTCTGCGGCGCTCGTACTACCTGCGGACGCTCGCGTTGACGCCGGACGTCGCGAAGGAGACGCGCGTGTTCGGCCTCGCCGGCTGGATGGTCGACCGTTACCGGGAAGGATGGCTCGGCGAGATGCGCGAAATCTGGCGGACGCGCCGCGAGGGGTGGCTCGCCGGCGTCGGCTCTGCATTCGCCGTCGCGTCGATCGAACTCCTCGCCGTCGGGACGGTCGCCTGGGAGGGGGCGCACGGGACGATGACGCTGCAGTCGACGGTGATCCTCACCCAGGCGATCGTCGGCGCCGCCGTCCTCGCCACGTACGTGGAGGGAAACTGGTTCCTGTCGGACTTCATCCGGATCCTCGACCGCATCGAGGAGATCCAGTCCGCAGGCGACACGACAGGCGGGCTCGCGCTGCGGTCCGCGCGGTCGGCGAGTGGTCTCCCGCGGCGGGTCATCCGGTTCGACGGCGTGACGTTCGCCTACCCCGGCCGGAGCGAGCCGGTCTTCCGCGACCTCGACCTCGAGATCGAAGCCGGTCGCTCGCTTGCGATCGTCGGCGAGAACGGGGCCGGCAAGACGACGTTGATCAAACTGCTGAGCCGGCTCTACGACCCGGACGAGGGCGCCGTGACGGCCGACGGCATCGACCTGCGCGACCTCGATCCCGCGGGCTGGCACCGGCGCATCGCCGCGGTGTTCCAGGACTACGTCCAGTTCGAGGTCTCCGCACACGACAACGTCGCCTTCGGCGCGTTGCACCGCCGCTCGGAGGATCGCGCGATCGTCGAAGCCGCACGGCTCGCCGGCGCCGCGCCCGCGATCGAGCAGCTGCCACACGGCTGGTCGACGCCGCTCACGCGCGAGCTGACGGGAGGCGCAGAGTTGTCCGGCGGCGAGTGGCAGCGGCTCGCGGTCGCGCGGGCGCTCTTCGCCGTCCGCAGCGGGGCGGGCGTGCTGATCCTGGACGAGCCGACCGCGTCGCTCGACGTGCGCGGCGAGGCGCAGGTCTACGCGCGTTTTCTCGAGCTGACGCGCGGCGTGACGACGATCGTCGTCTCACACCGCTTCTCGACCGTGCGCCGCGCCGACCGCATCGTCGTCGTCGAGCACGGTCGCGTGGTGGAAGACGGGACGCACGACGCGCTGATGGGGCGCGAGGGTCGTTACGCCGCGATGTACACGCTGCAGGCGGCGAAGTTCGTCACCGGGACGGCCGATGAAGACGCCGCGTAAGCCGCTCCAGACCGTCTGGCTGATGCTCGCGATCTCGTGGCGGGCCGACCGGCGGCGGTCGATCGCGGCGCTTGTCTCATCCTCGCTCCAGTTGATCGGTCTGCCGATACGTGCCATCGGCCTGAAGCTCGTCGCGGACGGCGTCGTTACCCACTCGACGTCGCGGGCGCTCGTCGGCGTCGGCTTCGTTGTCGGCCTGACCGGCCTGAACCGGGTGATGGCGATGGTGTCACTCACCGTACGCATGCGGCTGCGAGAGAACACGCAGCTCTATCTCGACACCTACCTGATGCAGCTCACGGCCGGAGTCCCCGGGATCGCGCACCACGAGCTGCCCGAGTACCTCGATCGCGTCGAGCTGCTGGCCCTGGAGCGCAACGAGCTCGCGAACCCGTTCAACCCGATCTCCTGGACGCTCGCGGCAGCGCTCCAGGCCGTGAGTGCGATGGTGCTGCTCGGGAGCGTCCACCCGCTGCTCGCGCTCGTGCCGCTGGCGGGCCTCCCTGCGGCGGTGTTCACGGCGCGCGCGCATCAGGGCGCTCGCTCGCTGCTCGAGGCGCAGGCGGAGGAGACCCGCGTGCTGCGCCACCTCTTCGACCTCACGACCGAGTCCGGGCCTGCGAAGGAGATCCGTCTCTACGGCCTGCGGGAAGAGCTGCTCGGCCGTCGCCGCGCGACCTTCGACCGGCTCGAGCGGTCGCGCGTCGCACAGGCGGTCCAAGGCGCGCTGCGCACGACGGCCGCCTGGGTCTTCTTCGCCGTCGTGTACTGCCTCGCGCTGGCCGAGACGGTCCGGCTCGCCCAGCAGGGCCGGGCGACGATCGGTGCCGTCGTCCTCGTTCTCAGCGTGGGCGCGCAGCTCAGTGCACAGCTGAACGACCTGGCCTACTGCGTCGCCTGGTTCGTGCGCACGCATCGGGCGGTCGGGCGGCTCCTGTGGTTCGGCGAATACGCCGAGCGGGCGCGGGCGGCGGTCAGGCCGGCCGACCCGGCTCCGATCCCCGACCGGCTCACCGACGGGATCCGGCTCGAGGATGTCCGCTTCGCGTACAGCGGAGCCGGACGCGCGGTGCTCGAGCACGTCGACCTGTTCTTGCCTGCCGGCAAGACGGTCGCGATCGTGGGTGAGAACGGGGCGGGCAAGACGACGCTCGTCAAGCTCCTCGCGCGGCTGTACGAGCCGAGCGCGGGGCGCATCCTCGTCGACGGGATCGACCTCGAGCGGTTCGACGTCGACGAGTGGCGCACACGCATCTCGGCCGGCTTCCAGGACTTCGGCCGCTTCCAGTTCGTCGCGCGTGAATCGGTCGGCATCGGCGACCTGCCCGCGGCGCAGTCGGACGCGCACGTGCTCGCGGCGCTCGATCGGGCGGCCGCTGCCGAGCTGCCCGACGACCTCCCTGCGGGACTCGCGACGCAGCTCGGCCGAGAGTTCGACGGCGGGACCGACCTCTCGCTCGGCCAGTGGCAGAAGGTCGCGCTCGCGCGCGCGATGATGCGGCTCGCGCCGCTCCTGCTCGTGCTCGACGAGCCCACCGCGAGTCTCGACGCGCCTACGGAGCACGGCCTCTTCGAGCGCTTCGCAGCCGCCGCCCGCGATGCGGCCGCCGTCTCGGGCGCGATCACGATCCTCGTCTCGCATCGCTTCTCGACCGTACGGATGGCCGATCTGATCCTCGTGATCAGCGGCGGGCGGATCACCGAGGCCGGCAGCCACGTCGAGCTGATGCGGCGCGACGGGCTGTACGCGGAGCTTTACGAGCTGCAGGCCGCGGCCTACCGCTGAGCGTCAGTCGTCGTCGCGCGAGTATTGCGTCTGCGGGCGCTCCTGCACCTCGCCGTCGAGCTCGAGGTCGACCCGCTCGTTGAAGAAGCAGAAGAGGTCGCGCACCGGTTCCCCGTCGTGTTGCGGGTCCGGATAGCTCCACACCAGGTCCTCGACGAGCCGGTCGCCGACCCGGACGTGCCAGTACGACGCCGAGCCCTTGTACGCGCAGCGCGACTTCGTGCTGCTGGGCTCGAGCAGCTCGGTGCGCACGTCGTCGGCGGGGAAGTAGTAGCGCGGCGGGAGCACCGTCTCGAACAGCACCTTCGCGCGCCGGCTGTCCGCAAGTACGACGCCGTCACGGAGCACGCGCACGTGACGCGTCGTGCTGTAGACGTCGATCCGCGCGTACGGATCGCGTGGATGCCCGAACGCCTGCTCGTCCTCGACGAACCACTCGTCGAAGGAGTCCCAGTCGAGTGCGACGTAGCCCGCGAGGAATGAGGCGGACTCGAGCGGCTCGGGATAGGCCCAGATCGCGTTCGGCACCTGGCGGTCTCCGACGCGCACCGACCAGTAGCGCGCCGTTCCTTTGTGCGGGCACCTGGTCGTGTGCTCCGACTGCTCGACCAGGTCGGAGCGGATGTCGTCCTGTGGGAAGTAGTAGACCGGCAGGTGACCCGTCTCGTGCAGGAGCATCATCCGCTTGCTGTCCGCGATGGTCTCGTCCGCGACGAGTGCGCGCACGCGCTGCGGAACCGGCTCCCAGAAGAGGACGGCGCGCGACCGGTCGATCTCGAGGTTGAACCGGCCGACAGGGTGACGACTGAACGGGCCGTTGGCGGCGGTCAACGCCATCACGGCAACTTAGTCGACCCGGGCCAGCCTCCGCAGCTTGTCGCGGTCGGTGATCAGGTCGATCGCGACGATGCGGCCGTATGCGACGGTGAAGCTGACGACGGCGATCGTGCGGCCCGGGCGCCCGACGTCGAAGCCTGCGCCGCCGTTGACGAGTGCGGGACGCGCGAGGTGGGCGAGCTGCCGGCCCTGTTCGAGCACGCGCCGTGCGACGGCCTGGGCGCCCTCGATCGGCGGCCGCGCGCGTGCGCTCACTGCCCCGGTATCGGCGCGGAAGACCACGTCGGGGTCGAGGACGGCGATCAGCGCTTCGAAGTCGCCCGCCCGCGAGGCGGCGAGAAACGCCGAGACGAGCCGGCGCTGCTCGTTCAGGTCGGCGTCCTCGTTCAGCGGCGCGCCGCGCACGCGCCGGCGTCCGCGGCTCGCGAGCTGGCGCGCGGCGTCCGGGCTCCGTCCGATGATCGCGGCGATCTCGTCGAACGGCACCGCAAACATGTCGTGGAGGACGAACGAGAGCCGCTCGGCGGGCGTCAGCGTCTCGAGCACGACGAGGAGGGCGAGACCGACCGAGTCCGCGATCAGCGCCTCGTCCTCCGGGCTCGCGGAGTCGTCGATCGTCACGACCGGCTCCGGGAGCCACGAGCCGACGTAGTCCTCGCGGCGCGAGTTGCGTGCACGCAGCATGTCGAGGCAGACGCGTCCGACGACCGTCGTCAGCCAGCCGCCGAGGTTGTCGACAGCCGCCGCATCGGCGCGGCTCAGGCGCAGCCACGCCTCTTGCACCGCGTCATCGGTGTCGCTGACCGAGCCGAGCATGCGGTAGGCGATCGTCCTCAGGTGCGGTCGGTGCTCTTCGAAGCGAGCTGCGAGCCAGTCGCTGTCGTTCACGTCACATCTCCTCGTTCGTCTCCGTCATTAGAGATGACGCGCCGCGCACGGCGGATGTGACACCCCGAACCTGACTCGGCGGAGGCGAACCAGATTCGAGCAGTTCGGCGCGGCCCCCGAAAGGGGCAGACGGCGGCACACCGATCGGGGATGGGCGGGGGTCTTCTCGTGACGATTGAGTCGTCATGGGGCAGAACCTGCTGTGCGCGCCTGCGCTCTCTCCCAGCGCGGACGCGGAGCCGTCCGCTGCCATTCGCCTGAACGCGTTCCTCGACGCGGCGCTCGATGCGGTAGTCGCGATCGACGGGGACGGTCTCATCACGGAGTTCAACCGCGCCGCCGAGCGGATGTTCGGGTACGCGGCAGCCGATGTGATCGGGCAGCCGATGGCCGAGCTGCTGATCCCCGCCCGGCTGCGCGAGGCCCACGAGCGAGGATGGCGGGCGGCCCTCGCGAGCGGGAGCGGATCCCGGCTGGGCCTGCGGGTCGAGCAGGCGGCGCTCAGGTCGGACGGGAGCGAGTTCCCCGTCGAGCTCGGCATCACCCGGATCGACACCGAGGGCGGTCCGGCGTTCGCGGCCTTCCTCAGGGACCTGAGCGACGCCAGGCGCGCCCAGGCGGACCTGCGACAGGCGGAGGAGCGGAACCGAAAGCTCGTCGAGCAATTGCCCCAGGTGACGTACATCGAGCAGCTCGACCACGCGAGCGCGTCGTACATCAGCCCGCAGATCGAGGCATTGGTCGGCTACACGCCCGAGGAGTGGACGTCCGATCCGGCCTTCTTCGAGAAGGTCCTCCATCCCGACGACCGCGAGCGCGTCCTCGCCGGTTTCGCGGGCATGCACGAGAGTGGGCAGCAGCTCGACTGCGAGTACCGCCTCGTTGCACGCGACGGGAGTGTCGTCTGGGTTCGCGACGGGGCCGTGGTCGTTCACGACGAGCGGACGGGGCGGCCGCTGTACGCGCAGGGGTTCATGGTCGACATCAGCGGACCGGAAGCAGACCGAGGAGGCGCTCCGGGAGAGCGAGCAGCGCTTCCGCGATCTCGTCTCCGGCATCGACGTGATCGTCTGGGAGGCGGACCCCGAGTTCAACTTCTCGTTCGTCAGCAGGCGCGCCGAGGACATTCTCGGTTTCCCGATCGAGCGCTGGCTCAGCGAGCCCGCCTTCATTACGCAGTATTTCCATCCGGACGACCGTGAGCGCGTGCTGGCCGCCGACCAGGAGGCGATGGCGAAGGCGGAGGACTACGAGCTCGAGTATCGCGTCCTCGCCGCCGACGGCCGGACGGTCTGGTTTCGGGAGATCGTCCGTGTCGAGACCGACGAGCTCGGAAAGGCGGCCAGGTTACGCGGAGCGATGGTCGACGTCACGGCGCAGAAGCTCGGTGAGGAGGCGCGCGCTGCACTTGCAGAGCAGCTTCGGCAGGCGCAGAAGATGGAGGCGGTAGGACGGCTCGCGGGCGGCATCGCCCACGACTTCAACAACCTGCTCACGGCGATCCTGGGCTACAGCAGCTTGGCGGTCGGTCATCTCGGCGACACGAACGCGGCCGTGCGAACCGATCTCGCCCAGATCCAGACCGCCAGCGAGCAGGCGGCCGCCCTCACCCAGCAGCTGCTCGCCTTCAGCCGCCAGCAGGTCATGTCGCCGAAGGTGCTCGACCTCAACGACGTCGTCTTCGTCGTCGAGAAGCTGCTCCGCCGCCTGATCGGGGAGGACATCGAGGTCGCGACCTCGACGACGGCCGAGCCCCTGCCGGTCGAGGCCGACCCGGCGGCGCTCGAGCAGGTTCTGATCAACCTGGCGATCAACGCTCGCGACGCGATGCCCGACGGCGGCAGACTGACGATCTCGAGCTCCTATCGCGAGCTCCACGAGACGGCGGCGGCTGCACTCCAGGATGCTGCGTTCCAAGATGCGCGCGCCGGGTCGTTCGCGGTCGTCTCGGTGGCCGACACGGGCCACGGCATCGACGACGAGACGATGCCGAACATCTTCGAGCCGTTCTTCACCACGAAGGACGTCGGAAAGGGAACCGGGCTCGGCCTGGCCACCGTCTACGGCTCCGTGCGACAGAGCGGCGGCTTCATCACCGTCGAGAGCGAGCTCGGCCGCGGCGCAGCCTTCAGCGTCTACCTGCCGCTGAGCGGGCGCGGCACCGGTCCGACGGGCGAGGCCGCTTCCCCGTCGGAATCGACCGGCGGGAACGAGACGATCCTGCTCGTCGAGGACGCCGACGTGGTGCGCGAGCTGACCTCGAAGGCCCTCGAGCTCGAGGGTTACACCGTCCTGGCGGCGGCGACTCCCGGGGACGCGCTCGCACTCGCCGAACGCGAGGATTACGACCTGCTCCTGACCGACGTCGTCATGCCGCAGATGCGCGGCGGCGAGCTCGCCAGGCGGCTGAGCGCCCAGCGTCCGGGCTTGAAGGTCCTGTTCATGTCCGGCTACCTCGACGGCGAGGCGTTGCTGGGCGAGGAAGCGCCGAGCGCCTTCCTGCAGAAGCCGTTCAAGGTCAGCGAGCTCGCCGCCACCGTGCGCGAGCTGCTCGACTCGTGACCGGCTGACCGGCGCCCGCGCGTTTCGACACGGGGCGGTTCGGGTTATAGTCGCCCGGGGCCTCGGTGAGACGCGTGGCAGGAAGGCGGGCGCGTGCGGTCGTGCTCGCGGGGTTGGGGGTGACGACGGCGCTCGCCGTCGCAACCGTCGCACGCGCCGCGCCCGTCAACGACTCCTTCTCCGGCGCGACGGCGATCTCCGGCACGAGCGGAACGTGGAGCGGCACGACCGTAGGCGCAACGCGCGAGTCGGGCGAGCCGGTCGACCCGAGCGGCGGCGGGAACACCGTCTGGTTCCGGTGGACGCCGGCCGCGTCCGGCCAGGCATCGCTCGACACGCGCGGGAGTGCATTCGACACGATCCTCTCCGTCTACACCGGGTCACGCGTGCGCTCGCTCGCGCTCGTCGCGCGCAATGACAACGCAGCGGAGTGGAACGACGAGGGCAGCTCGCGTCTGACGTTCACCGCGAGCGCCGGCGTCACGTACCGGGTCCAGATCGACGGGCGATTCGGCGCGGTCGGCGCCTATTCGCTGACGCTCAACCGCGCCGCACCTGCCAACGACGCCTTCGCCGCGGCACAATCGCTCACGGGCGCCGCCGGGAGCGTCACCGGATCGCTCCTGCTCGCGACGAGTGAGACGTCCGAGCCGACCCATCGCGGCGTCTCCGTGGGCAACTCTGTCTGGTACCGCTGGACGGCGCCGGCGACGGGCGTCTACCGCTTCGACACGTACGCCTCGCAGAACACCGTCGTCGCGGCCTATGTTGGCTCGTCGTTGTCCGCCCTCCTGCCGGCATGGAGGGATTGCACGGCGTACGACTACCAGTGCGTCGAGCTCACGGCGACCGCGGGCCAGAGCTTCTCGATCGCGGTCGACGGCACGTCGAGTCCTCACTACGGCACGCTGACGCTCCACTGGAGCGCTGTGCCGTCGCCACCCAACGACGCGTTCGCGAACGCCCAGGCGCTTCCCGATACCGGCGGCACGGTCGCCGGCACGACGGCGGGCGCGACGCGTGAACCAGGGGAGCCCGGAACCGCTCAACGCTCCGTCTGGTTCCGGTTCGTCCCGCGCTGGACCGGCGAGTGGCTGACCGACGCGTACGACGTGACGAGTCAGGCGGTCCAGTTCTTCGCGGGCGGGAGCGTGGGATCGCTCGTTCCGGCCGACGGCAACCTCGTCGCCGGCTCGACGTACTGGATCCGCGTCGACGGCGCTTCCTATCCTGGGCCGTTCTCCTTCCGCCTCTGGAAGGCGCCGCCGCCGAACGACGATCAGTATGGAGCCGAGTGGCTCGCCCCGACCTGGACGCAGACGACGGCCGGCGCGACCAAGGAGCCGGGCGAGCAGAATCACGCCGGTAACCCCGGCGGCGCGTCCGTCTGGTTCTACTGGGCGACCGGATCGGCCGGGACGCTGACGATCGACACGATCGGCAGCGACTTCAACACACTGCTGGGCGTCTACTCGGCGGGCATCGAGCTCGCGCACGACGACGACTCCGGCGGCAACGGCACGAGCCGCGTCTCGCTGCATCTGGACGGCGCGTCCGGCTTCATCTACATCGCGGTCGACGGCTTCGACGGCGCGACCGGCAACCTCGTCCTCCATTCGAGCTTCCGGGAGGACCCGCCGCCGAACGACGGCTTCGCGTCGGCCGCCTGGATCTCCGGAATGCAAGGCGTGCTGACTGCTCGCACGACGGCCGCCACGAAAGAGCCCGGCGAGCCCGATCACGCCGGCAACGCGGGAGGTCACTCGATCTGGTACCGGTGGACGGCGCCGGCCGACGGCCTCGCGCACTTCGACACCCTCGAGCCGCCGTACGATTCGTACGCCCCGCAGTTCGACACGCTGCTCGCCGTCTACACGGGCGACGCACTCGGATCGCTGGCGCTCGTCGGCGCTGAGGATCCGCGGTGGTATGCGAGCCGCGCGACGTTCTCGGTCGCAGCAGGCACGGTCTACCGAATCGCCGTGGACGGCAAGGACGGCGCGACGGGCACGTTCGTCCTCAACTGGAAGGTGTCGCCGCCGAACGACGACTACGCGACGGCGCAGTCGATCGACGGCGCGACAGGAACCTTGTCGGCGTCAACGAGCCTCGCGACGTTCGAGCCGTTCGACGTCGGAACCGGCTACAGGAGCGACAACGGCAACGTGTGGTACCGCTGGCGCGCGCCCGTCACGGAGGACGTCGCCTGGTCCGCCGACGACTCGACGGGGAAGGGGCGCGTCCAGGTCCTCACCGGTGCCACGATCGACACCGCCGTCGACGTTCCCGGCGCGACATGGGACGAGGCGAGCGGTGAGACCAGTTTCCATGCGCAGGCCGGCGTCGTCTACCACCTGTCGGTGATCGCGGATGAGTTCGGGACCTTCACCCTGCGGTGGGCGACGACGACACTCGCCGCCGCGGCGCCCGCGAACGACGACTTCGCGGGCGCGCAGACGATCTCCGGCGCGAGCGGATCGCTGACGGAGGACGTCTCACGTGCGACGATCGAGCCGTTCGAGCCGGAGCACGACCCCGCAGACGAGGAGCCAGGGTACGGGAGCGTCTGGTTCCGCTGGACGGCGCCCTTCACCGGCGAGGTCACGTTCGACACCACCGGAAGCGATTTCGACCCCGTCGTCGCCGTCTACGGCGGCACGAATCTCGCGAACCTCACACCGGTCGTCGCCAACACCGACCAGCTCTCCCAGCGCGGCACGTTCGTGCGCGTGGGCGTCACGGCCGGCGACACGCTGACGATCGCCGTCGCCCGCGGCCTGTGCTGCTACCCCGCGACGCAGCTCGCGCTCGCGTGGCGCGACACGACGGCGTCGGCGCCTCCGAACGACAACGTCGCGTCTGCGCAGGCGCTCGCGGGGCCGTCCGGCACGCTCTCGGCGTCGAACAACGGTGCGAGCAAGGAGCTCTTCGAACCGGACCACGCGGGTCGCGCCGGCGGCGCGTCGCTGTGGTACCGCTGGACGGCGCCCGCCACGGGGGCCGTCGCGTTCATGACGCAGGGCACGGCCGACACGCTCCTCGCGGCGTACCGGCCGAACGCCGCCGGCGGGCTCGATCTCGTGCGGGAGAACTGGAACGCGTCGGCGGCCGCGTACGCGAGCAGGATCGCGTTCGGTGCGACGGCCGGCGTCACCTATCTCGTCGCCGTCGACACGAGCGACGCGCACCTCTATCACCTCGCCGTCAACGGCTCGTTCACGCTGCTCTGGCGCCAACCGCCGTCCCCACCCAACGATGCCTTCGCGAGCGCCACGACGATCAACCCGCAAGGAACGCTCGTCTTCAGCACGACGCTCGCTGACGAGGACAACCTCGGCGCGACGAAGGAGGCGGGCGAGCCGAACCACGGGGGGAACGCCGGCGGAGCGTCCGTCTGGTACCGCCTCCATTACGACTCTGCCTGGGCGCAGGGCTACACGGTGTCGACGGTCGGTAGCAGCTTCGACACGACGCTCGGCGTCTACGTCGGGACGACCGTCGGGGCCCTCACCACCGTGGCGAGCGACGACGACGGAGGCGGCGGCGGCGCCTCGCAGCTCGAGTTCACGGCGCAGGCGGGCGTCCGCGACTACTGGATCGCCGTCGACGGAAAGGACGGCGCCGCCGGTGACGTCGTCCTGAAGCTGTCGCCGTCCCCGCGGCCGCGAAACGACGACTTCCGCGCCGCCGCGCCGCTCCTCGGTGCGAGCGGCGCGGTCACGGGCGACGTCTCCCAGGCGACCGTCGAGCTCGACGAGATCCTGCCCGACGACGACTGGCCGCGCGACGGAACCGTGTGGTATCGCTGGACCGCTCCTGCATCCGGCACGTGGCACTTCCACACGACGCTCGGCGTGATCGGCGTCTGGCAGGGCACGGCCGTGCGCAACCTCGTCGAGGTCGGCGACTCCCGCGGCACGAACGACGCCGACGCAGCCGTCGTCGCGGGAGCGATCTACTACGTGCAGGTCGCCGCGGACTGGCGCTACGCCGGCCTGACGTCCTTCACGCTCTCGTGGCGGCAGTCCGTCGCCCCCGCGAACGACCGCTTCGACGCGCCGCTCGCGCTGGACGGCGCGACCGGTCTCGTGACGCAGTCCAACGGCGAGGCGACCGTGGAGCCGGGCGAGCCGTTCCATGCCGGTGCGCCCGGCGGCGTGTCGCTCTGGTACGCGTTCACCGCGCCTGCCGACGGAACGCTCGCCGTCGACACGTTCCGGTCGGGGTTCGACACCGTTCTCGCCGCCTACACGGGCACCTCGCTCCTCGCCCTGCACGAGGTCGCGGCGAACGACGACTTCGCCGGCTCGACGAAGTCGAGCCTGTGCTTCGCCGTCACGGCCGGCACCACCTATCGAATCGCCGTCGACGACGCTCTCCTCTACGGCGGCGCCGTGCCCGCGAACACGGTCGGTCTCGCATGGGCGTTCGCGCCGCCGCCGGCGAACGACGACTTCGCCGCGGCGGCGGCGCTCGCCGGTGCAGGGGGCAGCGTCTCCGGCACCACGGCGGGCGCGCGGACCGAGCTGGGCGAGCCGCCGCACGGAGACCGTGCGTCCGGCGCGTCGGTCTGGTACTCGTGGACTGCGCCCGCCGCCGCCAACGTGACGTTCGCGTCCTCGACGGACGCCCTCGTCGGGATCTATCGCGGAAACGCCGTCGACGCGCTCTCGGTCGTCAGGCGGAGCGACGACGGCGAAGGCGCCGCCCGCTCGGTGACCGTCGCGGTCGAGCCCGGGAGCACGTACAGGATCGCGGTCGACGGCCTTGCCGGCGCGACGGGCGGATTCGTCCTCACGTGGTCTGCGGCGGCGCCGCCGAACGACGCCTTTGCCGCGGCGACCACGATCACGGGGCGGTCGGGCACGGAGCTGGCGGCGACTGTCGGTGCGACCAAGGAGCCGGGAGAGCCGTCGCATGCCGGCGACCCCGGTGGAGCGTCGATCTGGTATCGGTGGACGGCTCGCCAGAGCGAGGTCGTCGGCTTCGACACGCTCGGCAGCTCCTTCGACACGCTGCTTGCCGTCTACACCGGCACGAGCCTCGGCTCGCTGACCCCGGTCGCCGTCTCGAACGACGCAGCCGGGCTGCGCACGAGTGCCGTGCGCGTCGCCGTCACCGACGGCGCGACCTACTGGATCGCCGTCGACGGGGTTGCGGGCGCCGCCGGCAACGCCGTCCTCGACTGGTACCCCTCGCCTGCGCCGGCGAACGACGACCGCTCGTCGGCGGAGCTGATCGGCGGCCGTGAAGGCCGGATCGCCGGTTCGACGCTCGGCGCGCTCGACTCGACCGTCTGGTACGCCTGGCGTGCGACAGGCGCCGGGCCGGTGACGTTCGAAACGGGAGGCTTCTCTCTTCCGCAGACGATCGCCGTCTACCGCGGGTCGGCAGTCGTCGCCCAGGGCCCCGGCGCGGCGACAGTCGCCGCGGCAAACGACGAGACACTGTACGTCGCGGTGACGGGCAGCGGGTGGTTCCAGCTCCTCTGGGCTCAGCCCCCGGCGAACGACGG
>JABFWJ010000116.1 GCA_013362295.1 Thermoleophilia bacterium | reverse complement strand
GCCTGCGCCTCCTCGAGCTGCTTGCGCGCGCGGGCATCGTCGATCTTCGATGCCTCGACGGCGTCGTCGACGAGCGCGATCGCGCGGTCCTGCAGCACCTGGAAGAACCCCGGGCCCGTCGCGAACTCGAGGATCTCCGAGTCGCTGACGTGCACACGCGTCGAGCCCGCCTTCAGCGTCGCGATCAGCGGCGCGTGCCGCGCGAGCACACCGATCTCGCCGGCGGCGCCGGGGACGATGATCATCTGCGCGTCGCCCTCGTACGCCGGGCCGTCGGGCGTGACGACGCTGACCGAGAACTCGCGGCGGTCGGCCATGCCCTACGACGCGGCGCCGGACATCTGCTTCGCGCGCTCGACCGCGCCCTCGATCGGGCCGACCATGTAGAACGCCTGCTCGGGCAGGTCGACGTGCTGGCCGTCGAGGATCTCGGCGAAGCCGCGGATCGTGTCCTCGAGCTTCACGTACTGGCCGGGCGTGCCGGTGAACTGCTCGGCGACGAAGTTCGGCTGCGAGAGGAAGCGCTGGATCTTGCGCGCGCGCGACACCGTCAGGCGGTCCTCGTCCGAGAGCTCCTCGATGCCGAGGATCGCGATGATGTCCTGGAGGTCCTTGTAGCGCTGCAGCACTTCCTGGACGCGTGTCGCGGTCGAATAATGCTCGTCCGAGACGATCCCCGGCTGCAGCGCACGCGAGGTCGAGTCGAGAGGATCGACCGCAGGGTAGATCCCCTGCTCGACGATCGCGCGGCTCAGCACCGTCGTCGCGTCGAGGTGCGCAAAGGTGTTCGCCGGCGCCGGGTCGGTGAGGTCGTCGGCCGGAACATAGATCGCCTGCACCGACGTGACAGCGCCCTTCGTCGTCGAGGTGATCCGCTCCTGGAGCTGACCCATCTCGGTCGCGAGGGTCGGCTGGTAGCCGACGGCGCTCGGCATGCGTCCGAGCAGCGCCGACACCTCGGAGCCGGCCTGGACGAAGCGGAAGATGTTGTCGATGAAGAGCAGCACGTCCTGGCCCTGGTCGCGGAAGTACTCCGCCATCGTCAGGCCGGAGAGGCCGACGCGCAGCCGCGCTCCCGGTGGCTCGTTCATCTGGCCGTAGCAGAGCGCGACCTTGTCGATCACCTCGGACTCGGTCATCTCGATCAGCAGGTCGTTGCCCTCGCGCGTCCGCTCGCCGACGCCGGAGAAGACCGACACGCCCCCGTGTTCGCGCGCGATGTTGTGGATCAGCTCCTGGATCAGCACCGTCTTGCCGACGCCGGCACCGCCGAACAGGCCGATCTTGCCCCCGCGCACGTACGGTGCGATCAGGTCGATCACCTTGATGCCGCTCTCGAAGATCTCGACCTTCGGCATCAAGTCGGCGAAGTCGGGCGGGTCGCGGTGGATCGACCAGCGCTCGACGTCCGGGCCGGCAGCCTCCTTCTCGTCCACCGGCTCGCCGAGCACGTTCCAGACACGGCCCAGCGTGATGTCGCCGACGGGAACCGAGATGGGCGCGCCGGTGTCGACGACGTCCGTGCCGCGCGCGATGCCGTCGGTGGCGTCCATCGCGACCGCGCGAACCCGGTCGTCGCCCAGATGCTGCTGCACCTCGGCGATCAGGCTCGTGCCGTCGGGCCGCGGGATGCGGACCGCCGAGTAGATCGCGGGGAGCCCGCCCGTGAAGACGGCGTCGACGACGACGCCCTTGATCTCGAGCAGCTTGCCGGTCTTTCCGCCGTTCGTCGCCACGTGTCTAGAGCTCCTGAGCTGGGGAAGGTGCGATGTCGTGCCGCCGCCGGGCGCCGAAGACGCGCGCCAGCCATCGGGGCAGGCGCAGATTAGCGGAACGGCCCTGAGGACTCCGCTGCCTACGCAGCTCGCTTCGCCTCAAGGCTCCCGACACACGGTCGGCGTGGTCGAGGCTTCAGACGTAGGACGTGATGAACGACGGCTGCACGCTAGACAGTGTGCACGCTAGACCGTCTCGTCCGGGACCTGCCTGTTACGCGGGATCGCTGCCCGACCCTCCGCGATGAGGATGGGCCGGCGGAGCTGGCGGAGCTCCTGCGCGGGATCCACCGCCGCGACCATCGCGACATGCCGGACGGGTGTTTGCGCGTGACGAGGGATCTGGAGGGCCGACACGAGGGCTGCGGCGATCACGAGCACTGCTGCGAGAGCGGCGTGAGGAATCCGCGGCAACCGCCGTGCGCTGGACACCGGGACGTCGGTGAGCCGCGGCCGCTCGAGCGGAGTCGCGCGGAGGATCTCCGATACGGCGAGGAAGTCGGAGGCCACCTCGCGGCAGCGCGGGCAGCTGTCGAGATGCCCTGCGAACAGGGCCGACTCGAGCTCCGAGAGCTCACCGTCGGCCTGCAACGAGGCCCACGCTCTTGCGCGCGCACACAGTTGAGATGGCGGCTGCATCACGGTTACAGACGTCGAGGCCCCGGATCGGTTAGAGACGAATCCTGATCAACCCGATCAGACGATCTTGTAGCGCGCGTCCGCGAGGACGCCGAGCGCGATCAGCAGGAAGCCGAGCACGACGAGCACGGCCGAGAGCGACAGCGTCTCGCGCTGCTCGTCCGGCGTCGCCCAGCGCACCCAGCGGCGGAGCGAGAAGACGTGCCAGCCCTCGCCCTGTGGGCGCGTCGGGCCGCGGTTCCCCACGAAGAAGCCGCTGATCAGCAGCACCGACCCGACGATGTACCAGCCCACCGACAGGGCTCTCGACACGCTCGAGCCGAACGCCAGCCCGAGGAGCAGCGCGATCACGCCCGAGCCGCCGACGAGCGCGGCGACGAGGATCCCGAAGCGGCGTGCAGCCGCGGTCATCTACATGCTCTCGGCGGCAGCGCTCGACGTGCCCGGCCGGCGGATCTCTTCCTCCGTCATCGGCCAGCGCTCGAGCGGGTAGTGACACTTGGCGGTGTGGCCGGGGCCGCCGCCGCGCCGGATCAACGCCGGCTCCTCGACGTCGCAGTGGCCCTCCACGAAGCGCGGGCAGCGCGGGTGGAAGCGGCAGCCGCTCGGCGGGTTGATCGGGCTCGGCACGTCGCCCTCGAGCACGATCCGCTTGCGGTGGCGGCCGACCGTGGGATCCGGCACCGGCACCGCGGAGAGCAGCGCGCCGGTGTAGGGGTGCTTCGGCTCGGTGTAGAGGTCGTTGCGGCTCGCCGTCTCTGAGACCTGGCCGAGGTACATCACCAGCACACGGTCCGAGATATGGCGGACGACGTTCAGGTCGTGGGCGATGAAGATGTACGTGAGGCCGAAGTCGCGCTGCAGGTCCTTGAGCAGGTTCAGGATCTGCGCCTGCACCGACACGTCGAGCGCCGAGACGGGCTCGTCGCAGACGATCAGCTTCGGGTTGACGGCGAGGGCGCGCGCGACGCCGATGCGCTGGCGCTGGCCGCCGGAGAACTCGTGCGGAAAGCGGTTGTAGTGCTCCGGGTTCAGCCCGACGACCTCGAGCAGCTCCTGCACGCGGCGCTTGATCTCGGCCTCCGTGCCGAGCTTGTGCACTTGGAGCGCCTCGGCGACGATGAAGCCGACCCGTTTGCGCGGGTTCAGCGACGCGTAGGGGTCCTGAAAGATCATCATCATCTCCCGCCGGAACGGGCGCATCTCGGCGCGCGAGAGCCGGGTGATGTCGTGGTCGCGGAACCTGACCGAGCCGCCGGTCGGCTCCAGCAGCTTCATGATGCAGCGCGCCATCGTCGATTTCCCGCACCCCGACT
>JABFWJ010000316.1 GCA_013362295.1 Thermoleophilia bacterium | reverse complement strand
ATCAGGCCGTGCCGGAACCGGAAGCCGGCGTCGCCGCGGCGCGGCGCGGCGGCGGGCGCGAGCAGCTCGCGCCGGGTGAGCACCTCGAGGCGCCGGCGGACGTCCGGCCGTTCGGCCTCCGGCGAGAGGGCCGTCACCTCGCTGAGCGAGAACTCCTTGCCCACGACGGACCCGCGCTCGAGCGCGGCGCGCTCCAGCGGGTCGAGGCGATCGAGCCTCGCCGCGAGCAGAGCCTCGATCGTCGGCGGCACCGCCACCTCGCCGGCGTTCCGGCCTTCCTCGAGCGCGATCGCGATCATCTGCTCGAGGAACAGTGGATTCCCCTCGGCCGCCTCCGTGAGCCTGGTCGTGACTGCCGCGTCGAGAGAGCCGCCGCCTGCGTGCTCGATCAGCTGCTCGCACTCGGCCGGTGTCAGCGGCTCGAGCAGGATCGTCGACGCGTTGAGCTTGCCGCCGCCCCAGGTCGGCCGCAGGTCGAGCAGCTCGGAGCGGGCGAGACAGAGCAGGAGCACGGGCGCGCTGCGCGTCGCGTCGACGAGATGCTCGAGCAGGTCGAGCAGCATCGGCTCCGCCCATTGCAGGTCGTCGAGCACGACGACGAGCGGGCGCTCGCGCGAGAGCGAGGCGAACAGGCTGCCGACCGCCCAGAAGAGATCGGAGGCGGAGCCGGCCGCTCCGTCCGCGCCGATCGCGCCGGCGATGCGCGCGGCGATCTCGTCGACCTCCGGCTCGTCGGCGAGCAGCGACGCGATCGCAGCTTGTGTCGTCGCGCCGGCGGCCTCGCGCACGAGCTCGGCGAGCGGCCAGTACGTGACGCCGGCGCCGTAGGACGGACAGCGGCCGGTGAGCACGGTCGCCTGCCCGGTCACCGACGTGGCGAATTCGTGCGCGAGGCGCGACTTCCCGATCCCCGCCGGACCGAGCACGGTGATCAGATACGACGTCTGCCCCTGTGCGGCGCGCTCGAACGCGTGCCGCAGCTGCGCGAGCTCCCACTCGCGTCCGACGAGCGGCGTGTCGAGGCGCCGCGGCACGATCGCGGCGACCGGGCGCACGTCGAGCAAATGCCACGCGAGCTCCGCCTGCTCGTTCTCGAGCTCCCCGGCGCGTTCGACGTCGACGGCCTCGCGGAGCGTGCTGCGCGTCGAGTTCGCAAGCACCACCTGGTCCGAGCCCGCTCCGCGCGCGAGGCGCGCGGCGACCGCGAACACCTCGCCGGTCGCCGCGGTCGCGTCCGCCGGATCGACGAGCGTCTTGCCGGTCGCCACGCCGAGGCGCAGCGCGTAGCGGACGCCCCAGGTGCGCTCGACCGACTCGTTCAATTCCGCGACCGCCGAACGGATCGCGAGGGCCGCGCGCGCGGCGCGCAAGGGATCGTCCTCCGCCAGCGTCGGCAGGCCGAACGCCGCGACGAACGTCACATCCGTGGACGACGAGACCGTTCCGCCGTGTGCCGTCACCGCGTCGACGAGACAGTCGTGAATCCGCTCCGACAGCGCTTGCAGGGCCTCCGGGTCGAGCTCGCGGCCTTCCCGGATCAGGTCGGCGTGCAGGACGGTGATCGTCTTCCGCGCGGGCCGCGCCTCCACCGTGGGAGCGCTCAGGAAGTCGGGATCGAGCGCCGGGTCCTGGATGAGGATCGCCTGCTCGAGGCGCTGCAGCGCGGGGCTCGGCTCGAGTCCGACCTCGTCGCGCAGGTAGGTGCGTGCAGCCTGGTAAGCGCCGAGCGCGTCCGCCTGCCGGCCCGAGCGGTAGAGCGAGATCATCAGCTGCATGCGGAGCGTCTCGCGCAGGGGATACCGGGCAACGAGCGTCTCGAGGGTGCTCACGAGCTCGCGGTGCCGGCCGAGCGCGAGCGCGGCCTCGATCGAGGTCTCCGTCGCGGTCAGGTGCAGCTCCTCCAGCCGGGCGATCTCGCTCTGGGCGAAGGGCTCCGGGGCGAGGTCGGCGAGCGGCGCCCCGCGCCAGAGGCCGTTCGCCTGCTCGAGCAGCTGCTCGGCAACCTCGGGCATGCCGGCCGCGAGCGCTTCCCGGGCGCGGTCGACGAGCCGCTCGAACCGCGTCGCATCGACTTGTTCGGGCTCGATCTGCAGCACGTAGCCGCCGGCGCGTGTCGCCAGCACCTCCGCCATGCCGCTCTTCCGCAGCTTCGAGACGGCGTTCTGGATCATCTTCGGCGCGGTATGCGGCGCCGCCTGGCCCCAGAGCTCCTCGACGAGGTCTTCCAGCCGGACGACCGCATTCGCGCGTAGAAGCAGTAAGAGGAGGACGGAACGCTGTACTGCCCCCTTGATCGGAAGGGGGCGGTCCGCGTTCCAAACCTCCAGCTCGCCGAGCGTCCGGAATTCCATCGGGTTACGGCCCGAGCGGAGTTACCGGCTGATGACCGGCGGATGGACGGTGCGTTCGATCATTCAATCGTGGCTTGTACAAGACGTATCCCTCGCATCCACTATCGCACCTCATTCCCTGGGTGTGGTAGCCGTGGCTAGCTGGGGACCCGCCGGAACCGTGCAAGCCGCGATCCCCGGGTGGAAGCCGTCGACGTCGGGAGCAGAGCCGGGGCGCGCCGCAGTCGCCCGGCAGGGCGTGTCCCCGATGACGACGGCTCACGCAGGACTGACGGCAATTGGTCGTGCGGGACGCCTGGTCGACATGGTGGGCGGCGGATCGGCCGCGAAACGCCGCCCACCTGTCGTTTCCCCAGCGTTCCCGGCATCGTCCGAGAGGCCGCTCAGGGTCCTGATCGTCGAGGACCACCCGATCTTCACCGAGCTCCTCCTCCGCTGCTTCCACCGGCACGAATGGGTCGAAGTGGTCGGCTGCGCGACCAACGGGCGCGACGGCGTCGTGCTCGCCTCGGCCTCACAGCCCGACGTGGTCCTGATGGATATCGAGATGCCGATCATGGACGGCATCGAGGCGACGAGTCGGATCACGGAGCGGATGCCGGCCGTCGTGTTCGTGCTCACGGCCTCCGCGACGCCGAACCACCAGACGCGGGCGCTCGCCGCTGGGGCACGCGCCGTGCTGCCGAAGACGATCGATCCTGCGCTGCTGATCGGCCACCTCCAGAACGTCTATCTGGAGCGGGCGGCCTCCGGCGACGCGCTACATCATCGCGCTCGCCGCGTGCACGCGCTGCACTAGTAGCGGCATAGCAGATCCGGGCCGGAGCGAGGGTCTCCGGGGCCGAGAGAAGTCCTGACCTCAGTCTTGGTGCGAGGCCCGAGGAAGACTCTGCCCCGGAAACGATCCTCAATACGCGTGGTCACTTCTTCGGCGTCCGGCGCGTGTTTCCCCACTAGACGATCGACCAGGATTCGGCCTTTGCTTTTCCCTCACACCCCGGTGGCAGGCTCCACGGCTTGCGGGGTGCGAGTCTGAGAGGGGGGTCTCTCATCGTCGCGGCCATCGTCACCTGCCTCCTGGTGACGGCCGGCGGCTCGGCGGCGAACCTGCAGGCGCGCGCACAGGTGTTCACCGGCTACGGCTTCGATGCCTGCACCGCGCCGTCGACGAACGCGCTGCAGGCCTGGTCGGCCTCGCCCTACCGCGCCGTGGGCATCTACCTGGGCGGCGTCAATCGCGCCTGCGCGGACGGCAATCTCTCGCCGGCCTGGGTCTCGACCGCCGTCTCGATGGGCTGGAGCCTGTTGCCGCTCTACGTCGGCCTCCAGGCGCCGTGCGTCGGTGCGACCCGGTTGCAGCGCATCTCGAGCACGCAGGCGACGGCCGTCGCGCAGGGGCGGGCCGCCGCAGACGACGCCGCCCGGCTGGCGGGCGGGTTCGGCCTGCCGGCCGGCAGCCCGATCTACTTCGACATGGAGGGCTACAAGACGACCGACACCGCGTGCACAAAGGCGGTGCAGTCGTTCGTCACCGGCTGGGTGACCGAATTGCGCACCCTCGCGTTCGTGCCCGGCGTGTACGGCAGCGCGGCCTCGACGATCCGCGATGTGTCGACGCTCGGGTCGGCGCTGCCCGACGTGGTCTGGATCGCGAACTGGAACGGCGTCGAGTCGGTGTTCGGCGATCCGTACGTGAGCGACAGCCTCTGGGTCAACCATCAACGCGTGCACCAGTACAAGGGCGGCCACCGGGAGACGTGGGGCGGCGTGACGATCAACATCGACAGCAGCTACGTCGACGCCGCCGTCGTCGGCAACGCTGCGCCGCCTCCGCCGCCGCCGCCCGAGCCGCCGGCAGGATCGGTCGGGTCCGGCGACGGCAAGGCGACCGCGACGTGGACGACCGGGTCGTTCCCCTCGACCGCAGTCGTGACGCTGACGCCGACGACGCAGGCGCCGACGCCCAACGGCTACGCGGTGCAGCTCACCGTGACCGACACGCAGACATCGACGCCTGTGCCGCGCTTCGGCGCACCGGTGAGCCTGCACCTCGCCGTCGCAGCGAACGGTCTCGCGCCGTCGTTCTCGACCGACGGCACGACGTGGACGCCGCTGAAGAAGGCCGCGCCCGGCCTCGACGCGGGCTACACGCTGCTCGGCGACGGCACGGTCGAAATCGAGACGCTCGTCCCCGGCTACTTCGGGCTGCTCGCGGACACCGTTCCGCCGAGCAGGCCCGACGGTGTCACGGGCCGCATGGTCAAGGGCGCGCTCCGCCTCTCCTGGCGGGGGTCGACCGACAACGCCGGGCCTGTCGTCTCCTACGACGTCCTGCTGGACGGCACGCCGTCGGCGCACGTGGCGGGCAGCGTCCGGCGCGTGATCGTGCGCGCGGTCCATCCGAACGTCCCGACCGTCTATCGCGTGCGCGCGATCGACAGCGCCGGGACCGCCGGTGTCGCGTCGCGTGCGGTCGTCGTCGTCCCTGCGAAACGCCCCGCGGACGTGCCGCGCGTCGTCCCGCGCTGGGCCTGGGCGCTGTACGACTCCCAGCACGGCAAGGGCACGCGGCCGGCGGCCGCGCCGCGCAAGCCGCCGGCGTGGTACTGGCACTGGGCGGCGTGGCGCTCGGCGCCGTTTCGCCTCCGCGGCTGAGCGGGACCGTAAAAAACCGCCCGGCGCGGTGGCGCTTTCGTCCACCTCACCGACCGGCTCGTTCGCGCTTGCGCGCGCCTGAGTCGCTCGGCGGGGCTTCGACCTACTTGCGCTCCGCGCCCGGCGGAAGCCGCACTGTACGGACGACCGGCCACCTCCCGCAAGTCCGAGGCGCGACGAATTTCGTGCAGCGAGCGTCAATCGAGAGCCGTCGCTACCATCGCGCCGATGCGGGGGGTCCTCGTGTTCGCGTTGCTCGCGCTCGCGCTGGGGGCGTCGACCGCGCACGCGGGCCCGCGCGACCTGCAGCACGTGACGCTGATCGGCGACTCCGTCGCGGATGCGATTCCCGGCACGAGCAGCGCGGTGGCGATCGTCCGGCAGGGCGTCGACCTCGACCTCGAGGTGGCGCCGTGTCGCCGGGTGGAGGGCGAAGGGTGCCCGGTCAACGGCGTCCGTCCGCCGAGCGTCGTGCAGCTCGCCAAGGCGATGGGCTCGACGCTCGGGGCGAACGTCGTCGTCTCCGTCGGCTACAACGACTTCGAGGATCAGTACGCGCAGAACATCGAGGACGCTCTCGATGCGTTCAAGGCGGCCGGCGTCAAGCACGTGTGGTGGCTCACCCTGCGGGCGGCCCACCACCCGTACATCAACATGAACGACGACATCCAGACCGCAGCCAAGCAGCATCCCGAGCTGAGCGTGGTCGACTGGAACGTCTACTCGCGCAGCCATCCGGATTGGTTCCAGGACGATGGCCTGCACCTCCTCCAGCCCGGCGCGGACGCGATGGCGACGCTCATCCACCAGTCGCTGCTCACGGGCGGGATCGCGCTCAAGCCGGTGCAGGTCACGACGACGGTGCTGCCGGCGGCGCGGCGCGGCAAGCCGTATGCGGCGAAGCTCGCCGCCACGTCGGGGCTCGCGCCGTACCGGTGGTCGCTGCTCGCCAGGGCACCGAAGGGGATCCATCTCGAGGCCGACGGACGGATCATCGGCAGGCCGCTCGCGAAGCCCGGCGCGTATGTGCTCAGCGTGCGCGTGAAGGACGCCGCCGGCTCGCTCGCCGTCCGGCGGCTCACCCTGCGCGTCAAGCTTCCAGCGGTAGTGCTCTTCCCGACCGTCACCTTCGCGGTCTTCTTCATGGTGGTGCTGCCGGTGTCGTGGGCGCTGATGCGGCGCCAGGTCGCGTGGCGCGGGTGGATCCTCCTGGCGAGCTACGTGTTCTACGCGTGGTGGGACTGGCGCTTCGTCTTCCTGCTCGCAGCGTCGACGATCGTCAACCACGTGCTCGCGGTCGCGATCCACCGATCGCGCGCCGTCGCCGCGCGCAAGGGCTTCCTCGCGCTCGCAATCGCGTTCGACCTCGGCTTCCTCGGCTACTTCAAGTACGCGAACTTCTTCCTCAGCACGACGGACAACGTCGCGGGCACCTCGTGGATCGCGCACGTCGTGCTGCCGGTCGGGATCTCCTTCTACTCGTTCATGGCGATCTCGTACGTCGTCGACACCTACCGCGGCGAGCTCGTCCCGGCATCGTTCGCGCGCTTCGCGGTCTTCCAGGCGTTCTTCCCGCACCTGGTCGCGGGGCCGATCGTGCGGGCGAGCGAGCTGCTGCCGCAGCTCGAGCGCGAGCGCGACCCGCGCAAGGTCGACGCCTCGCGCGCGTTCTTCCTCATCGTCAGCGGCCTCTTTCTGAAGGTCGTGATTGCGAACCACCTCGCCACGCACATCGTCGACGACGTGTTTGCCGCACCGAACAGGCACTCGTCGCTCGAGGTGCTCGTCGCGATCTACGGCTACGCCGTGCAGATCTTCGCCGACTTCTGCGGTTACACGAACATCGCGATCGGCGTCGCCCTGCTGCTCGGCGTCGAATTCCCGCAAAACTTCGCCTCGCCCTACACGGCGGTCTCGTTGCAGGACTTCTGGCGGCGCTGGCACATGACGCTCTCGCGCTGGCTGCGCGACTACCTCTACATCTCACTCGGCGGGAACCGCAAGGGGCGGCTGCTCACCTACCGGAATCTCATGCTGACGATGCTGCTCGGCGGCCTGTGGCACGGCGCCGCCTGGACGTTCGTGGTCTGGGGCGGCATCCACGGGCTCGGGCTGTCGATCGAACGCGCGACCGGTTGGCGCCCGACGTCGGAGGCCGCGAAGTGGCTCGGGCGTTTCGTCACCTTCCACGTCGTGTGCTTCGGCTGGATCTTCTTCCGGGCCGACTCGTTCGGCCGGGCCGGTGACGTGATCGGACGTCTCTTCGTCGCGTGGGGCCAGTCGTCCCCGCTCGTGACGACGTCGGTCGTGCTCGCGATCCTCGTCGGGATCGCCGGCCAGTACATCCGGCCCGGAGCGATCGGCGCGGCCCTTCGCGGCTTTCAGCGCCTGCCGGTGCCGGCGCAGGCGACCTGCTTCGCCGTTGCACTCATGGTGATCAACACCCTCGGCCCCGAAGGCGTGGCCCCGTTCATCTACTTCCGCTTCTGATGCGCATCCGTCTCACAGCCGCCGGCCGGGGCATCGTCGTCCTCTTCCTCGGGCTCGTGCTCGCCGCCCTGCTGCAGGCAGAGGGCCTGCGCAAGCAGGCAGAGATCCAGCCGGGGGGCTTTCAGCGCGACCTCGCGCTCGCCCTCACGCGTCCGCTCGTCGACGTCAGCCGTGTGCTCCGCCTGACGACGCCGCGCCACGAGCTGCAGGTCGCGATCGGCCGCGAGCACGAGGACCAGATCGACACGCAGGTGCATCTGACGCTGCCTCCGCCCGCGGGCCCGCTGCCGAGACGACGCAGGGGGACTCCTGCGCGCATCCACAGGGGTACACCTGCGTCGGTCCAGAAACCGCGCTTCAGTGCAACGAAACCGTTACGGATTTGGGTCGCGGGCGACTCGCTGGCGCAGGTGCCGGGCGACGCGCTCGAGCGGGTGGCGAATCCTGCCGTGCAGGTCGTGGGAGTCGAGAGCAGGCTCTCGACGGGCCTGGCCCGCCCGGACCTCTACAACTGGTTCACGCGCGTGCAGGAGGCCCCCGCGCAGCTCAGGCCGAAAGTGGCCGTGTTCTCGTTCGGCGCCGACGACGCACACGACTTCATGGCCGGCGTCCCCGACGGCAGGCATGTCGGCCTCCTCGGAAGCCCGTCGTGGAACGCCGAGTACAGACGCCGAGTCGACGGCGTGACCCGCGAGCTCAACGCGCGAGGGATCTACGTCGTCTGGCTCGGCCTGCCGATCCCCGACGGGCCGGGCTTCAAGAGGAGCTTCCCGATCGTCAACCGCATCCTCGAGTCGGTCGCCGCCGCGCATGCAAAGGGCGCGGCCTACGTCGACACGTGGCACATCCTCGACGACGCGCACGGCAGGTTCGCGCCCTATCTGCGCGTCCACGGGAAGGTGACGCTGATGCGCCTGCCGGACGGCGTGCACTACACGGCCGCCGCGGGCGACCTGATCGCGGCGCAGGTCCTGAAGCAGTTGCGCGCGGTCTACCGGCTGAGCTGAGCTGACCCCAATCTGATTCGCGCAGCGAACCGGATTGGAGCCTTTCGACCTGCGAAGTGCTCGAAGCTGGTTCGGCTGCGCCGAATCAGGTTCGGCCTTTCACGCGAAGGCGTTTTCGCCGGTCAGCGCGCGGCCGATCAGCAGCTTCTGGATCTGGCTCGTTCCCTCGTACAGCGTCGTCACCCGCGCGTCCCGCAGGTACTTCCCGACCGGATACTCGTCGACGTAGCCGTAGCCGCCGTGCGCCTGCACCGCTGCGTTCGCCGCCCGGACCGCGACCTCGCTCGCGAAGTACTTCGCCATCGACGCCTCGACGGTGTGGCGCACGCCAGCGTCGGCGAGCGACGCGGCTCTCCAGACGAGCAGCCGCGCCGCCTCCGTCTCGACGGCAATGTCCGCGAGCAGCTCCTGCACGAGCTGGAAGCTCGCCACGCTCCGGCCGAACTGCCTGCGCTCCTTCGTGTAGGCAACCGACGCGTCCAGGCATCCCTGCGCGATCCCCACGCACCCCGCGCCGAGCGAGATGCGCCCGTGATCGAGCGCCGACATCGCGACCTTGAACCCACCGCCGAGCTCGCCGACGACCGCGTCGCCGGCCACCCGCACGCCGTCGAGGAAGAGCTCGGCCGTGTCCTGCGCGCGCAGGCCGAGCTTGCCCTTGATCGGCCGCGCCTCGAAGCCGTCCGCATCCGTCGGGACGACGAAGCAGGTGATGCCGCGCGGGCCCGCCTCACCGGTGCGCGCGAACACGAGTGCATTCGAGGCCCAGGTGCCGAGCGTGATGAAGATCTTCTGCCCGCTGATCGCCCAGCCGTCACCGTCGCGCTCGGCGCGCGTCTCGAGGCTTCCGGGGTCCGAGCCCGCGCTCGGCTCCGTCAGCGCGTAGCACCCGAGCGCGTCACCCGACGAAAGCGGCGGCAGCAACCGCGCCTTCTGCTCGTCCGTGCCCCAGCTCGCGACCGTCTTGCCGTAGAGCCCGTTCGAGACGGAGACGATCCCACGGACGTTGGAGTCCGCGCGCCCGAGCTCCTCGACGACGAGCGCGTACGACAGCGTGTCGAGCGCCATGCCGCCGTAGGCCTCCGGGAGCGCCGCGGCGAGGAAGCCCACCGCCGAGAGCCGTTCGACGATGCCGCGGTCGATCGTCTCCGTGCGGTCCCAGACGGCCGCGTGTGGGGCGATCTCCGTGTCGCAGAAATCGCGCGCCGTCTGCCGGATCAGCTGCTGCTCGTCGGAGAGGCGGAAGTCCACCGGACCAAAAAATATCCCGCCGAGCCGGTGGCGCTTTCGTCCACCTCACCGACCGGCCGTCCTCGGCTTGCGCCTTCGACAGTCACTCGGCGGGGCTTCGACCTACTCGCGCTCCGCGCTCAGCGGGAGCCGCACTGTATGCCGTGCGTGCGCCCTCGCGCTAGAGGGCGCACGCACGAAAACTCCGCTCATTCCGAGATTTGCTCGACGACCTGGCCGGTGCTCGCCGCGTCGGTATGCCGCGCGACATCCGCCTGCGCGACGATGCCGACGAGCTTGCCGTCCTCTTCGACGACCGGCAGGCGGCGTACCTGATGCTTCGCCATCAGCCGGAGCACCTCGTCGAGATCCTGCTGCGGATCGACGGTGACGAGGTTCTGAGAGGCGATCTCCTTGACCTTCGTGGAACCGGGATCCTTCCCCTCGGCGACCACGCGGAGCGCGATGTCGCGGTCGGTCACGAGCCCGGCCAGCCTCCCGTCGCCCTCCGTGATCGGCACGACTCCGGCGTCTTCGTCCCGCATCAGCTTCGCGGCCTCTGCGGCGGAGGCGTCGGGCTTCACCGTGCGGGGATTCTTCGTCATCACCTCACGAATCTGGGGCATCTGACACTCCTTTCCGTCGTACGCTTTCCCCGTGAGAGACCCAGTGCAAACGACGGTCCGGCGCCTCGGGCCGGGGGACGAGGAGGTCGTTCGGAGACTCGCCGAGCGCGAGCCGCAAACGGCGCTGCTCTCCGACGACCGCACGATCTTCCTCGCGGCGTTCCAGAACGACGATCCGGTGGGGTTTGTATTCGGCTACGAGCTGCCGCGCAGGCATGGCGACGCGTCGATCCTCTTCATCTACGAGCTCGACGTCGACGAAGCATTCCAACGCCGGGGGGTCGCGACCCGGCTCATGACCGAGCTCGCCCGCACCGCGAAGACGCGCGGGATCGCCGAGGCCTTCGTGCTCACGGAGCCGGACAACACCGCGGCCAATGCGCTCTACGAATCGGTCGGAGGCACGAGCAGCGAGGTGGTGATGTGGGACTACCGGTACGCGGACAGCTGACGGCGGTCCGGCCGGCGACCGACGCCGACGTCGACCTGCTCGTCGCCTGGCACGCCGACCCCGAGGTGTCCCGCTACTGGGACGACGAGACCTACACGCCGGAGGAGATGCGCGCGCGGCTCGAGCGTGAGCCGGTCGATGCGTGGATCGTCGAGTCGGACGGCGAGCCGGTCGGCTACCTGCAATCGTGGTGGGAAGAAGGCGGCCCTCGCCGCGGCGGGCTCGACGGCTTTCTCGTCCCGGCTGCCCGCGGCCGCGGGCTGATGCCCGATGCGGCCCGCGCGCTCGCGCAGTCGCTCCTCGACACCGGCTGGCAGTCCGTCACCGTCGATCCGTACGCATCGAACACGCGCGCGGTCCGCGCCTGGGAGAAGGCGGGGTTCGTCGAGGTCTCACGCGGCCACCCGCCGGACGAGGACCACACCGCGACCTGGATCCTGATGCGCTTCGAACCTGATTCGACACCAACCGAACCTGATTCGGCGAAGCCGAACCAGATTCGCGCCCCTGGCAGCTAAACTCGAGCCATGAACGCGAGCCGGATGACGACGACGCTGACGCGCTGCCGCGCGCGGGCGACGGTCGCCGGCCCGCGCGCGGCTTAATCCGCTTCCGGATCCTCTCCGGCTGACGGGTCCTCGCCTTCTTCCGGGTCGGGGACCGGCGACTCGTCGACTTCCTCGTTCCTGTCGTCCTCACGGGGGTGATTAGTCTTGTCGTCCGTCATGAACGTCGTCCTACCCGACAACTCAAAGCTCGAACTGCCCGAGGGCTCGACCGGGCTCGACGCCGCGCGTGCGATCGGCCCGAAGCTCGCCGAGCAGGCCGTTCTCGTGCGTGCGAACGGCTCCGTCCAGGATCTTCGCCTACCGCTGCGCGACGGCCAGCAGATCCGCTTCTTGACCACCCGCGACAGCGCCGATCCGGACGCGCTCTACGTCCTGCGACATTCGTCGGCACACCTGCTCGCCGAAGCCGTGCGCCGTCTCTACCCGGGCGTGAAGATCGCGATCGGCCCGCCGGTCGAGAACGGCTTCTACTACGACTTCGAGTTCCCGGAGCCGGTCCACGAGGGCGATCTCGCGAAGATCGAGGAAGAGGTCAAGCGCGAGATCGCGGAAGGGCGCGAGTGGTCGCGCGAGGAGATCTCACGCGACGAGGCGCGCAAACGCTTCGAGGCGGAGGGCGAGCCGTACAAGGTCGAGCTCGTCGACACCGCCGAGGGTGACATCTCGCTCTACACCCAAGGTGACTTCACCGACCTCTGCCGCGGCCCGCATTTGCAGAACGCGCAGCCGATCAAGGCGTTGAAGCTGACGGGCCTCGCCGGCGCGTACTGGCGCGGCGACGAGAAGAACACCCAGCTCACCCGCATCTACGGCACCGCGTTCTACTCGCAGGCCGACCTCGACGCGTACCTCGAGCGGCTCGAGCAGGCCCGTGCGCGCGACCACCGCAAGCTCGGCGTGCAACTCGACCTCTTCCACTTCGACGAGCATTCGCCCGGCTCGCCGTTCTGGCACCCGAAGGGGATGGTGATCTTCAACGAGCTCGAGGACCTTCGCCGTCGTGAGAACGCAAGGCGCGGCTACGTGGAGGTGAAGACACCGCTCATCTACGACAAGACGCTCTGGCAGACCTCGGGCCACTGGGAGAAGTTCCGCGAGAACATGTTCCTGATCCCGCTCGGCGACGAGCACATTTTCGCGATCAAGCCGATGAACTGTCCGGGACACATGCTGTTGTTCGGCAGTGACCTCCGGAGCTACCGCGACCTGCCGCTCCGGTACGCCGAGGCCGCGCCCCTGCACCGGAACGAGCTCGCCGGCGCGTTGCACGGCCTGACCCGCGTCCGCCATGTGACCCAGGACGACGCGCACATCTTCTGCACGCGGGAGCAGATCACCGAGGAGCTCGACGGGTGCATCGCCTACTTGCGGGACCTCTACGCGTTGTTCGGGCTCGAGCCGCGCGCTGAGTTCTCGACTCGTCCCGACAACAAGCTCGGCACCGACGACGAATGGGACTTCTCGGAGGGTGAGCTTCAGAAGGCGCTCGAGCGGCACGAGATCGCGTACGTCGTCGGCGCGGGCGAAGGCTCGTTCTACGGGCCGAAGATCGACCTGCACGTCACGGACGCGCTCGGTCGCTCGTGGCAGCTCGGCACGATCCAGCTCGACCGCCAGATGCCCCAGCGGTTCGGTCTCACGTACATGGGCGCGGATAACGCCGAGCATCCCGTATTCGTCATCCACCGCGCGCTGCTCGGGTCGCTCGAACGCTTCATCGGCATCCTCACCGAGCACTACGGCGGCGCGTTCCCCTACTGGCTGGCGCCTGTCCAGGTGCGGATCCTGCCGGTCGGGGAGAGCCACCGCGAGGCCGCGCAGGCGCTCGCCGAACAGCTGGCGGGGGTGCGCGTCGAGGTCGATGAATCCGACGAGACCGTCGGTAAGCGGATCCGCAACGCGGAGGTCGAGAAGATCCCGTTCGCGGTCGTCTACGGCGACAAGGAGTCGGATGAGTCGCTTGCGATCCGCGAGCACGGCGGCGGCCAGACCACACTTTCGCTGGCTGATTTCCGCGCAAAACTTGCTACCCTGAGTCCCTGGCAAGCAGGGGCGGAACCGTCTCTCACCTCCTAGCTCACGCTTCGGAGGTTCAACCGAGCGAGGTTGACGAGATCCCGGGCCGCTGCATGCCAGCGGTTTTTTCGTTCGACGAGGAGGTCAACACGAGCTTGGTGAAGGACATTTGAGGCCGCGCAGGCGTTCCGGCGGATTC
>JABFWJ010000424.1 GCA_013362295.1 Thermoleophilia bacterium | reverse complement strand
GTCGTCGTGCTCGTGACCGGGACCGGCCTGAAGACGCCTCAGCTCGTCGAAACCCGTCCCGGCATCGAGATCGACGCGGACGTCGACGAGCTGCTCGCCGGGCTCGGTGTGGCATGAGCGACCTGATTGCCTGTCTGCCCGGGGACGGGATCGGGCCGGAGGTGATGGACGAGGCGGTGCGCGTGCTCGAGCGCCTGCCGATCGACGCGGACGTCGTGCGTCTGCCGTTCGGAGGCTCGGCGATCGACGAGGCGGGCGACCCGCTCCCCGCGGAGACGCTCGAAGCGTGTCGCGGCGCCCGGGCGGTGCTGCTCGGCGCGGTCGGCGGGCCGAGGTGGGACCGCTCGCCGGTGCGTCCCGAGGCCGGCCTGCTTCGCCTGCGCAAGGAGCTCGACGTCTACGCCAACCTGCGGCCCGCGACGCAGGGCGAGGTCGACCTGGTGATCGTGCGCGAGCTCGTGGGGGGCCTCTACTTCGGCGCGCGCGGCCTTCGCGCGGACGGCACCGTCTTCGACACGTGCGAGTACCACCCGGTACAGGTCGAGCGGATCGTCCGGCGTGGCTTCGAGCTCGCGGCGACGCGTCGCCGCTCGCTGGTCTCGGTCGACAAGGCGAACGTCCTCGACACGTCCCGGCTCTGGCGCCGCGTCGTCGACGAGGTTGCCCAGGAGTACCCCAACGTCGAGCTCAGACATGCGCTCGTCGACAGCTTCGCGATGGAGCTCGTGACGAGCCCTGGCCGCATCGACGTCGCCGTTACCGAGAACATGTTCGGGGACATCCTGTCGGATGTCGCCGCCGCGGTCACCGGCGGGCTCGGGCTGGCCGCCTCCGCCAGCCTCGGCGACGGCGGTCCCGGGATCTTCGAGCCCGTGCACGGATCCGCGCCCGACATCGCAGGCACCGGCCACGCCAACCCGACTGCCATGCTGCGCTCGGTCGCGTTGATGCTCGAGCACGCCCTGGGGCGGCCCGACCTCGCCGTCCTCGTCGCGTCGGCGGCCGACGACGCCCTCGGCTCGCATCCGACGCCCGATGCCGGCGGACGCGCGACGACACGTGAGGTGGGCGACGCCTTCCTCGCGTCGCTCGACGAGCGGCTGGCACAGGTGGCGCTGCGATGAGCGTGACGGTTGGTTATCCCGGCCCGCCGGGGAGCCATAGCGGAGCGGCTGCGACGGCGCTCGTGCCCGACGCCGCTCGGACGATCGGCCTGCCGAGCTTCACGGCGGTGATCGAGGCCGCGTCCGCGGCGGAGGTTTCGCTCGGCGTGCTCCCGATCGAGAGCTCGCTGATCGGGCCGATCGCCGAGACACACGACCTCCTCTACACCGCGCCGCTCTCGATCGTGCGCGAGGCGACGCTCCCGATCCGCCACTCGGTGGTGGGGCTCCCCGGAGCGACGCTGGAGAAGGTGACGTCGGTCTGGTCGCATCCCGCGGCGTTCGACCAGTGCCGCCAGCTGTTCTCCGACTGGCATGTCAAGTGCGTCCCGGCGGCGACGACCGCCCACGCCGCGCGTCACGTCTCCGAGACGGGAGACCTGACGCACGTGGCGATTGCGAGCACCGAGGCGGCGGACGAATACGGACTGACCGTGATCGCGGACGATGTCGGCGACAAGCCGGGCGCGTTCACGCGGTTCGTGGCGATCGCGCCGTATACGCAGATCTCGGGCGGCGAAGGCTGGCGCACCGCGCTCTCGTTCGTCACCGACCACCAACCCGGAGCGCTCTACCGCGCCCTGGGCCCGCTCTCGCGCAACGGCGTCAACCTCGTGCAGCTCGTCTCGCGGCCGCTGCCGAACTCGCCGTGGCGCTACCGTTTCGATGTCGTGCTGGACGGTCACGTCTTCGACCAGAACGTGCGCCCGGCCCTGATCGAGCTCCGGACGCTGACCCGCGAACTGCGGCTGTTCGGCTCCTACGCGGCGGAGCGCACGCGATGAGCGCGCGCACGCTGTTCCGGAAGGTGTGGGACGCGCACGTCGTCGGCGACGGCGACTTTCCGCTGCTCTACGTCGACCTGCACCTGGTGCACGAGGTCACGAGCCCGCAGGCGTTCGACGGCCTCCGCGCCGCGGGGCGGCCCGTGCGGCGGCCCGACCTGACCCTCGCGACAATGGACCACAACGTTCCGACCCTCGACGGGCCGGTGACGGACCCGCTCGCGCGCGCGCAGCTCGACGCGCTGCGCGACAACTGCGACGAGTTCGGCGTGCGCCTGTACGCGACCGGCAGCGGGCGCGAGGGCATCGTGCACGTGATCGGCCCGGAGCTCGGCCTGACGCAGCCGGGGATGACGATCGTCTGCGGCGACAGCCATACGTCGACGCACGGCGCGTTCGGCGCGCTCGCCTTCGGGATCGGCACGTCCGAGGTCGAGCACGTCCTGGCGACGCAGACGCTGCCCCAGGCTCTGCCGAAGACGATGAAGCTGGAGTTCACGGGCGAGCTGCCGTTCGGGCTCACGGCGAAGGACATGGTGCTTGCGGCGATCGGGCAGCTCGGCGTCTCGGGCGGCCGCGGCCACGTGATCGAGTACACCGGCGACGCCGTGCGCGCCCTCTCGATGGAAGGACGGATGACGGTCTGCAACATGTCGATCGAGGCGGGCGCGCGCGCAGGAATGGTCGCGCCGGACGAGACGACGTTCGCGTACCTCGAAGGCCGTCCCGGCGCTCCGACCGGAGCAGAATGGGAGCGTGCGCTGGACGAGTGGCGCTCGCTGCGCACCGATGACGGCGCGGCCTACGACGACACGGTCGTCGTCGACGTCGCCGCGCTCAAGCCACAGGTGACGTGGGGCACGAACCCGGGAATGGTCGCTCCCGTCGACGGCGTCGTCCCCGACCCGGGCGACTTCGCGGATCCCGAGCAACGTGCGGCCGTCGAGCGCGCGCTGCACTACATGGACCTCGCGCCCGGAACGCCGCTCGTCGACGTCCGCATCGACAAGGTCTTCATCGGCTCGTGCACGAACGCGCGCATCGAGGACCTGCGCGCGGCGGCGCGCGTCGTCGCCGGCCGCCAGGTCGCGCAGGGTGTCCAGGCGATCGTCGTCCCGGGCTCGGCGCGCGTGAAGCACCAGGCGGAGGAGGAAGGGCTGCGCGAGGTCTTCGAGTCGGCCGGCTTCGAGTGGCGCCGCGCCGGCTGCTCGATGTGCCTCGGGATGAACCCCGATGTGCTCTCGCCGGGCGAGCGCTGTGCATCGACATCGAACCGCAACTTCGAAGGCCGCCAGGGCGCGGGCGGCCGCACGCACCTGCTCAGCCCGGCGATGGCGGCTGCGGCGGCGCTCGCCGGACGCTTCACGGACGTGCGAGAGCTCGGATGAAGGCGCTGCGGTCGGTGACCGGTAGCGTTGCACTGCTCGACCGCTCCGACGTCGACACCGATCAGATCATCCCGAAGCAGTTCCTGAAGCGCATCGAGCGGACCGGGTACGGCGAGTTCCTGTTCTTCGACTGGATGAAGGATCCCGAGTTCGAGTTGCACCGCTATCCCGGTGCGTCGATCCTGGTCGCCGGACCGAACTTCGGCTGCGGCTCGTCGCGCGAGCACGCTGCGTGGGCGCTCGAGGACTGCGGATTCCGCGTCGTGATCGCCCCATCCTTCGGCGACATCTTCCGCACGAACGCCGTCAACACGGGGCTCGCGCCGGTCGCGCTGCCGGCCGAGCAGATCGCACGACTGCGCGAGGTGCTCGCGCTGCGCAACGAGCTGACGGTCGACATCGAACAGCTCGAGATCACGCACG